>NZ_JAVJQN010000021.1:0-120632 GCF_040218245.1 Coleofasciculus sp. E1-EBD-02
ACCAACCGAACACAACCCAACGTGCGGCGCAAGAGTTGTTCTTGTTCCGGCGTTGGGTAAAAGCGGTATTGGTAGGCGCGTTGAGTCATGCCTCACATTCTATCACATTCCCTGTAAAAACTGTAAACGGTAACCGGAGGCTCGGCTTTCCTCCCGTCGCTAAAAGCGAGGGTCGGAAAGCCGCTTGCGAAAGATGAAACCGTTACATAGGGCTGCTGAATAAGTCTGGTGGTGGGGAGAGGCAATAGGGAATAGGCAACACCTCGGCTTACCTCGGCTTATTTCGGCTTCGCTCAGTAACACGCTCGGTAACACGCTCGGTGTGTCATGGGCAATGGTTTCAACTAGGGGCTTGGTTGCCAAGCCCCTACTTAATGGCACGCTTGTTAAGGCTGGTGGGTTTCGACTTCGCTCAACCCACCCTACGGTATATTAAGGTTTCGGTGATCCCAAAATGCACGCTTTTCAGTGCCATTGACCCTAAGCTTTTTTACGCCGTAGCACCGAACTGACACCGAACATGCCAATGGCGACGAGTCCTGCAACTGTACCGGGTTCCGGTACTGAAGTAGAAGTATAAGAAAACCCTTCAATTTTTAAGCCAACTCGCGAACGAGCATTCTCTAGGTTAGGATTCGGAGAACCCTCTAGCCAACTCATATTGGCAATACCTGAAAGCGATGTAATTGAGGTATCACTGCCAAAATAGTTCTTCGTGATATCGGTGTTCCCCTCACCTACAGGTGCAGTAGCCAAACTAGACACTGGATCAACCTCGATTCCATTCACCTCGTTGACGCTCAGCAAAATTTCCGTACCGGGATCAACTTTCCCTGAAGTCGTTGTCGCTCGTGTCCAGAGGTAAAACCCATCTAACGACTTCGCGGGTGGATTATCTTGGTAGAACGCAATGGTTTGCCCACCTAGGGTAAAGGAAACGGTATTCCCATCCCAATTTAAAAGCCATGGCACCTCTTGACCATTCTGCCAATTCCAGTTTAATTGCTCAACCGTTTTATGGATATCATCTTCTTTGGTAGAAAACTCCCAGTCAGCATTGCCTTTGGCTCCTGCTCTCCCTTCCACCGTCCAGTTCAAGTTAGTCCAGCCTTCGGGGACAGCATCACCCTCCCCTACAAATGTTAAATCAATCGCCGCAGCAGGTTGAGATAACAGACCAAAACTCAGGACAGAGGCTCCAGCCGCTAACGTTGTGGCGACTAGCTTGTTGTGTATCATGTTCATCACGATCTCCAAAATAGACGAGACAATATTTTTTGTTATAGTGACCAGTTTAATTCTTTAAGCCGATAAAAATATCAGGTATAGACTATATTTCCATATAACCTGCCTAATTTGATGGCTGAATCCCTCCCATTGAGGATAATTCCTGGGAAAATTGAGAGGGGGTGGGGTTGGGTTTGGGATTTAGTCGAAACTCCAGTACTCTATATAGGCGTTGAATCAGGAGTGTGTTACCCATGGAATTGGTTAAAGTACAAATGATGTTCGAGAACGCCCCGCGAACATCCCATAAAGACTATTCACCGGAGTTGGAAGACTTAAACGGGGAACGGGTGGAATTATCTCGTCTACCTTGCTGCGGCGAGTTGATTTCGTTTGCTGAAGGGATGCTGCACGATGTTGGACCCTGTTTCACTGTGATTGAGGTTGTCCATTTCGCGTCCCCAAAGGAAAATGGTTTGGTCGGTCAAATCATGCTACGCAAGTGTTTTCCTCGCTAGAGTCTCGTTTGTTCAGATCCCCACATTAGGATAGATGATAATTCTCAATATCGGACGATAATCTCAAAACGCAAACCTTTGGCAGTGAACCATTATGCAATTTGTGTCCGATCCTCCTATTGCCGAAAAAATCCAGCAGATGAAACAACGAGTTCGCTGGCAAGATCCGTTAATCGTTGAACGGGATATCGATCAAACTCGGCTGGTATTAGACGATGACAAACCCGATCATCCAGAGTTCTCCTTTTTAGTCGTCGGTGATACAGGCTTTGGGTCTCACAAACAACATGATCCGCAACGCAAAATTGTGGAAATGATGCTAAATCACCGCGATGACTGCCGCTTTGTATTGCATACCGGTGACGTGGTATATCAGGTAGGTTCGAGTGAATATTATCCCCAAAACTTTATCAAACCCTACCGCGAGTTTCTCGTCGATGGCGACTCTCACCATAAAATTGCTTATGACCAAATGGTGTTTAATCTTCCCTTCCTCACCATCCCTGGAAATCACGATTACTACGATTTGCCCTTAGTCTATGGCTTTATGGCACAGGTAACTTGGCCCCTACGCCACCTGTTGAAGACTAAACTGGATTTGAATGTCGGTTGGCACGGATCGCATAAGGGCAAAGCTTATACTAAAGCATTCTTAGACTATCTGAAGCCATTGAAGCAATGGGGACAGTTAGAAAATCATTTAGATCACCACTATACCGCGAAGACGGATACAGGACGTTGCTTGCGCTATCAACCCGGAGAATTTACCCGCTTACCTAACCGTTATTATACGTTTCGTAGTGGTGGGATTGACTTTTTTGCCCTCGATTCCAATACCTTTAATGCCCCCGCACCGATTCCCGACACCCCAGAAGGGAAAGCCTTTCGCCATCTTTTAGAACAGCGACGGGATGAATTAGAAGCCGAAAAGCAGCAACTTATGGAAACCTCAAATACTTTGGATGCGGATAACCCGGAAGAGGCGGAACAGCTTGATGATTTGAATGTGAAATTAGAGCAAATTGATGAACTAAGCCTGGATATTAATAAGCAGTTAGCATCAAATGAAGAAAACACGATTGACTTTGAACAATTAGACTGGCTGCGACAACGGCTAATCCAGTCTTGGCATACCGACGAGGTAAGAGGACGAGTGATTTATCTACATCATCCCCCTTATGTGACTGAAGCCACGAAATGGCAACAGGCACAAACCTCGGCAGTTCGTCGCCGCCTGCGCCAAGTTTTGGATGCTGTGGCGACGGAGGTGGGGGATTTAGCCCAGGGGCGTCCTTTGGTGGATTTGGTGTTAACGGGTCATGCCCATTGTTTAGAATATCTAGAAACCGTTGATACTGGACATGCCGATTCTCATATTCCCTGGATTATCTGCGGTGGGAGTGGTCATAGTTTACGCCGTCAACGGAAAGAAGGGTCAGAGATAATGGAATCGGTTGGGTTTATTGATGGGAATCCCTCCCGTTTGGTGGCGCGATCGCACTTTTATGCGGGACGCCATGGTCATGGTTCTAAAAAGCAGCGACTCTATTCATTTTTACGAATTGATGTTCTGGAGGGGAATCCGCCGAAGTTCCGAATTCAACCGTTTATTGCTGAACGATGTCACCAAACGTGGAATAATTATTCTAAGGAAGCGTTTGTTATTTGAATTGTCATTTGTCATTTGTCATTTGTCATTTGTCATTGGTCATTTGTCATTGGTTAGGGAAGAGGGAAGAGGGAAGAGAAAATCAACACTGATGAAGCTATGACTAAAGAAACCGTTGATTTTGGTGAATATGTCGATCGCATGGCAGAATTGATTGACTTGCCGATTGACCCAGAATACCGTCCTGGTGTCGTTGATAACATTACTCGCATTGCCGCGATCGCACAATTGGTGAATGAGTTTCCGTTACCGGATAATATAGAAGCCGCACCAGTCTTTGAACCATGACTTTTAATTGGAGACAAGCCGACGCTGTGGGAATAGCTACGGCGGTTTATCAGGGTGAAATAACCGCCAGTGCGATCGCGCGGGATTGTTTGGCGCAGGTTGATGCCCGTAATCCTAGCTTAAATTGTTTTACCGCCGTTACCGCTGATACAGCAATAGCCGAGGCGGAACGGGTGGATCAGGCGATTAGCCGAGGGGAATTTCCGGGTGTGTTGGCGGGGGTTCCGTTTGCGGTGAAGAATTTATTTGATATCGCGGGATTAACCACCCTAGCCGGATCAAAAATTAATGCCGAAAATCCCCCAGCGAACCACGATGCTACCGCCGTTGCCCGACTTAAGCAAGCGGGGGCGGTGCTGGTGGGGGCGTTAAATATGGATGAATATGCTTATGGGTTTGTGACGGTAAATAGCCATTATGGGGCAACACCAAACCCAAATGATCCGACTCGCGTTTCTGGTGGATCATCGGGGGGTTCCGCCGCTTCAGTCGCCGCCGGATTAGTTCCCCTTACCTTGGGTTCCGATACTAATGGTTCAATCCGGGTTCCGGCTTCATTGTGCGGGGTTTTTGGCTTAAAACCCACTTACGGGCGTTTATCCAGGGCGGGGGCGATTTTATTTTCCAGTAGTCTAGACCATATTGGTCCTTTTGCCCGGTCAATCCGGGATATAGCTACCGCGTTTGATATTCTTCAGGGACATGACGAACGTGATCCAGTCTGTACGCAACGTCCTCCAGAACCTTGTTTACCGCAACTAGAACAGGGAATCGAGGGATTACGGATTGCGGTAGCGGGGGAGTATTTTGCTCAAGGTGCTACTCCAGAAGCGTTGGATGCTGTTGCTAAAGTTGCCCAGGCGCTGAATGTTACAGCTACGGTTAGGATACCGGAAGCACATCGGGCAAGAGCGGCGGCTTATATTATTACAGCGACAGAAGGCGCTAACTTACATTTTGCCAACTTGCGATCGCGCCCCCAAGATTTTGACAGAGCCACGCGCGATCGGTTTTTAGCCGGGGCTTTAATTCCCGCCTCGTGGTACATTCAGGCGCAACGGTTTCGCCAATGGTATCGCCAAAGGGTGCAGGAACTTTTTCGGACGGTAGATATTATTCTCGCACCAACGACGCCTTGTGTCGCCCCCCGCATCGATCAAGAAACAATGGTAATTGGGGGAGAAGAGATATTAGTGCGCCCGAATTTGGGACTGTTTACCCAACCGTTATCTTTTATTGGATTACCTGTTTTATCGGTTCCTGTCAAGTCGTCTAGTTCTCTACCCTTAGGTGTGCAAATTATTGCCGCTCCTGATCATGAAGCCATGATATTGCGCGTCGCTGCTGTATTGGAGGGGAAGGAATTATAATTGGCTACTGACAATCTCTCAGAAATGACTAAAAAAGAATTACGGCGGCGACTGCTGAAAGAGAGACAAGCCATGACAAAAGAAGACTGGCGAGAAAAGAGCGATCGCGTCTGTACCCAGCTTCAGTCTTCACCCCTATTCACTCAGGCAAAAACGATCCTGGCTTATTTTAGTTTTCGCCAAGAACCGGATCTGCATCCCCTGTTTACCGATACCCAACACTGTTGGGGATTCCCTCGATGTGTCGGCAAATCCCTGCTCTGGCATCGCTGGAAGTGTGGAGAAGCCCTGCAAACGGGGGCTTATGGCATTTTTGAACCCCATGCCAATTCCCCCACCTTAGAACCTGATGACGTGGATTTAATCTTAGTTCCGGCGGTGGCGTGCGATCGCCAAGGCTACCGTTTAGGCTATGGGGGCGGATTTTACGATCGCCTGTTGAGTTCGGCAGAATGGATATCTAAGCCTACCATAGGAATTATCTTTGATTTTGCGTTCTTGCCTCAACTCCCTATCGATGGGTGGGATCAACCGTTAAATGGGGTTTGTACGGAAACGGGGATAACGATTTTTGGTAGGGTGCGTTAGCAGCAAAGCGTAACGCACCGCCTTGAAGATTCAGTGTTGTCCCCCTACAGCAAAAAATGCGATGAGTAAAACGCCGGGAAAACAGATTTGGCAAAGGTTGTGGACGTATATTCTCTTGAGTGCGATCGCGTTGGTGATGCTGTTTCCTCTCTTCTGGTTAATTAGCACATCGTTGAAGTCTTCCACAGAGAATATCTTTGCATTTCCACCTCAACTATTTCCGAGTCAACCGACGATTGAGAACTATATCGAAGTCTGGCAAACCAATCCCTTTGGTCAATATATTTGGAATAGCTGTATTGTTGCCATTCTCACTGTTACCTTCAATCTTCTCTTTTGTTCCCTCGCGGCTTATCCCTTAGCCAGACTCAATTTTCGGGGACGCGATATCATTTTCGCGATTATTGTTTCCACGATTATGATTCCCTTCCAAATCGTGATGATTCCCCTCTACATTTTGATGGTGCAGCTTGGCTTACGGAATAGTTATTTAGGTATTATTTTCCCCAGTTTAGCCTCAGCCTTTGGCATTTTCTTATTACGCCAAGCCTTTCAAGGCGTTCCCAAAGAACTTGAAGAAGCGGCTAGGATGGATGGCTGTTCGGAGTTAGGATTGTGGTGGCATGTGATGATTCCAGCAGTTCGTCCGGCGTTAGTCACGTTGGCTATTTTTGTCTTTATTGGCTCATGGAGTGACTTTCTGTGGCCCCTAATCGTTCTGGATCGACCCGAATATTATACCTTACCATTAGGCGTGGCTAGGTTAGCCGGAACCTTTTCCCTGGATTGGCGTTTAATTGCCGCCGGTTCCGTTATTTCTATTGCTCCGGTTCTGCTATTTTTTATCCTCATGCAGCGGTATATCGTACCTAATGATAGTGGGAGTGGTGTTAAAGGGTAGATTCCAATACTTTTCGATTAAGAGAAGTTGAAAAAGCTGAAAAAACCTTCAATGATCAGGAAAAAATGACTCCGTAAATCTGTGACCAACTCATCGAGTTAATTCATGCATGAACTTGGGCGAGTAGACTAGAAATAACCCGTTTAACGTCTGAAGAAGACAATATTTTGCCTAGAGCATTTTCATATTCTGCTTCGCTTTTACACTTACACGCTCTATCTTCAGCAGCAGCAAAACTTGTCACCCATACAGGATAAAGATCAGGAAGTGGGTACTGTATCTGGAGAACTGAGTAAGTGTAGTTATTCAGTGAAGGGATTTTAATTCGCAGATAGGAAACAAAAAATTGAGTTTGTTGGCTATCTGGATCAACCAATACTTCTCTTCTGCCTGGATACTCTCTTCTGTCTGGATACTCAATTTGTGGACTTGATTTTACCTCACCAATAAGCAAGCTATTCGTTTTTTCAGTCAGGATAGAAGCTTGCTCTTTTAAGATGGTATAGGGAGTCCGTATCGTTTCAGCACTTGGCAAGTCACCCCATAGGTCTTTGGTCTTAGTCATTTTGATTTATCCTTTCGAGTTTTAGTGTAACAAGTATGGGTAAATGATCAGAAAACTTAGAATTGGGAATGCCCTTATTTGTAAGTAAATTTTTATCCCCAATTTTGGAAATCACTTTTAAATTATTCTCATCCGCTGAAAAATAATCCAGGAGTTCTGGTCGCAGAAGTACTTGATCAAATGTATTCCAGAAGTAAGTGACATAATCAGAACTACGATAGTAATATGTTCCAGGTGCGCCGACAGACGTATCACCCATTCGTCCCCACATTGGATTATAAAAAAATGGTTTGTTTTTCCCCTGTACTTTTCGACTACCCTTCCGGGCAATAGTTTGAGTCATTACAGCATGAAAAGCATCTGCACCAACAACACCAACTTCAAAGGGATTCATATTGAGATCGCCAATGACTAACGTTCTAGTATGTCCTACCTTTCTCTCAGCCTCTTGAATGAGCTGAGAAACTCTTATGGCTTGGAACGTTTGACCGTTCTCTGACCTATAAAGCTTGCTGGAAAGGTGGAGCGCCACTAAAAGTATATCAGATCCAATGGGTGGGGATATCCTCCTGATTGCGATACTACCTTCGTCAGATACCGATTCAATTGATTCAGCCGGATATCGAAAGAAGAATGATAAGCGGGAGGTAGAATTATAGAGTGCCAGATATTGATTATCTATTCCCTTATTCAAGGCTAGTTGCACTTCTGTATCTGGTATATCTGGTTTCTCCGCTACAATCAAAATGTCAACGTCATTTTCCTGGCAAAGACATACAAGTTCATCCAGCAAAGGCTTTTTTCTAATGTTCCAAAATAAAAATGTAGTCATACACAGTTATAAAATCTCAAGCCTAAACATTGGTGTTCTGAATTAGACAAAGTTATACCCCGCATTTATCACAAAGAGCGATCCCTAACCCCATACCCTTTCTGCCCTGGAGCCTTTTGCTATTGTATATAGAGGTGTTTTGGCGGAACGTCTCTACAATCTGTGCCAATCACCGATATGATCAGAACGTTACTCTCTGGATACGACCCTAACCATAGACCATAATGGATTTTGCTACTATTGCTGCCCAGCTTAACGCTGGGCTGATTCTGCCAGAGGGAATCGTCGTGATTACCCTGTTACTGGTTTTAGGCATTGATCTGATTGCGGGTAAACGTTCTGCTAATACCCTGCCTTACGTCGCCATTGGCGGACTACTGGTTTCCATAGTCGCCCTATACTATCGATGGGATGTTGCCCAACCTCTAGCTTTCTTTGGCGGGTTTAATGGCGATGCCATGAGTATCGCCTTTCGCGGTATCATCGCCCTATCGACGGCGGTAACCATTTTGCTGTCGATTCGCTATGTGCAGCAGTCTGGCACCTCGTTAGCTGAGTTTATTGCCATTTTACTCACCGCTACCTTGGGGGCGATGTGCCTCAGTGGTGCGAATGAACTGGTTACCATCTTTATTTCCCTAGAAACGCTGAGTATCTCGTCGTACCTATTGACGGGATACATGAAGCGTGATCCTCGTTCCAATGAAGCGGCGCTGAAATACCTGCTGATTGGGGCGTCGAGTTCTGGGGTGTTTCTGTATGGCGTGTCGTTGCTGTACGGCTTGTCTGGCGGCGAAACTAACTTAAACGCGATCGCGACAGGTATCGCTAGTTTAGAATCTACCCCATCCTTGGGTATTTTAATTGCTTTGGTGTTTGCGATCGCGGGAATTGCCTTTAAAATTTCTGCGGTTCCTTTCCACCAGTGGACTCCTGACGTATACGAAGGTTCTCCAACTCCCGTTGTCGCCTTCTTGTCTGTCGGTTCTAAAGCCGCCGGCTTCGCCCTCGCCATCCGCTTACTGGTAACCGCATTTCCCCTGGTTAGCGAACAATGGCACTTTGTCTTCACCGCCCTGGCTATCTTAAGTCTGGTATTAGGGAATGTAGTCGCCCTTACCCAAACCAGCATGAAACGCCTACTTGCCTATTCATCCATTGCCCAAGCTGGCTTTGTCATGATTGGTTTAATTGCGGGAACGGATGCAGGCTACGCCAGTATGATTTTCTATCTGCTGGTTTATTTATTCATGAACCTAGGTGGTTTTGCTTGTGTGATTCTGTTTACCCTGCGAACCGGTACGGATCAAATCAGCGAATATGCGGGATTGTATCAGAAAGATCCCCTGCTGACATTGGGACTCAGTATTTGTTTACTGTCGTTAGGCGGAATTCCACCTTTAGCGGGATTCTTCGGTAAAATTTACCTGTTTTGGGCAGGTTGGCAAGCCGGATTGTATGGCTTAGTTTTGCTCGGTCTAATCACCACGGTGGTTTCCATTTACTACTACATCCGTGTCATCAAAATGATGGTGGTTAAAGAACCCCAAGAAATGTCCGACGCGGTGAAAAATTATCCGGAAATCCGCTGGAATTTACCCGGAATGCGTCCTTTACAAGTGGGTTTAGTTCTTTCGGTGATTGTCACCTCTCTGGCGGGAATTTTATCTAATCCCCTATTTACTCTCGCCAATAATTCAGTGACGAATACGTCCATGTTGCACTCTTCGGTGATCCAAGCTCAATCTCACACCCAACCAATTGCATCCATTGATGCCAATTTATCGCGAGATTAATCAGATCCCCGACTTCTTGAAGAAGTCGGGGATCTCTCCGGCATAAGTTCCGGCGGAACGTCTCTACAACAGTTCGGAAAGTCCTAATCGATGTGTCTACTGCTATATTCAGCAGACCCTAGTGCAGCGGGCATAAAAATACTTGAGCAGCTTCGTAGATACGATGAAGCAGGGGGAGCAGAGGGAGCAGGGGAAGCGGGGGGAGATATTAGCTGTTCAGTTATTTCTGCCTTCTTGCACTAGATAAACTGATAGGAGAAGAATACCATGTCAAAAACGCGATATAAAACAGACTACTATCAATGGATTCAAGAAACGATTAACCAATTACGAGAACGTAATTTTAATCAGGTTGATTGGAATAATTTGATAGAAGAATTAGAAAGTATGGGTAAAAGTGAGAGACGAGCTTTATTAAGTCTTTTAACCCGTTTATTAGAACATCTGCTTAAATTATCGTATTGGGAAGCCGAGAAAGAGTATTCTAGAAATCTTATGGCTGCTGAAATTGTCAATTTTCGCGCTCAAATCCAACAGCGTTTAGAAGACAGTCCCAGCTTAAAACCGGAACTAGACGCGATGTATGCTAAAGCATATCCTGTGGCGATTAAGTCGGTTTCTAAGCTGTTTTCGCTGCCCAAGGATGCTCACATTTCTCTAGAACAAGCCCTAGATGAAGATTGGTTTGTTGTTGATGAAGCTGGAGAATCTTGAAGAATATAGCAACCGCCATAGCGGTTAGGACACATCATTTGGTAGAGATGTTCCGCTGTTGTTCCAGACGCGCCATGGCGCGTCTGGAACATTAGAAATTGTAATTTACACTAAAATAAAAGCCATCATCCTGAGCATTTTCCCCGCGATCATCTAAATCAACCAAGGGCAAGCCATAATCCAGCCGCAGGTTTAAATTGGGTAAGGGTTCCCACAATATCCCTAAACCCAAGCCAGCAATAAATGTCTGGTCTAGTAATTCATTCGGATTCGTCCCTCGATTCCAAACATAACCGACATCGAAAAACGGCGCTAAGACAAAGGTCGCAATACCCGATTCATCCCGTTCTAAGGTAATCCGATCTTCTACAGAAATGCGAAATCCATTGTCTCCCGCCCGGACATTTTGTCGATATCCTCGTACCGATTGACCGCCACCAATAACAAATTGTTGGGCGGGTAATAAACTATCAAAGGCTAACTGGAGATCCGCTTGAATAATTAAAAAGTTATCCGGATTGATAATTTGTACCCGCTGGATTTGAGCCAACAAACTAACAAACTGACCATCGGGAAAATCCTCATCAACATCCGAGTTTTCTGTCGCATCAAATAAACCTGTGCCAAAACTAAATAGGGAACGGAATGCCCACGCCCCAGAGGTTTGACGTAAGGTGTATTCTTGCCCAAACTTAAACACACTGGTGCGACTGACCCCATCTTCATCAGGTCCAAACCCAAACGGTGTTGGTCCAGCAAAGGTAAACGTTTGACCATCCTGATGAGTAAACCCTAAGGATAAAGCCAATTCTCGACGCGGTGTGCGAATTAAGGGTTGGCGATAGTTGATTTCATAAAGCTCGGATTCTCCTTGGATATCGAGTTCCTGCAAATCTTCTTGAATGACTTCATTTTCATTAAACGATGCTCGCAGTTGCACCGTACCATTCATCGCATTGATTGGCGCACGATAATTAAAATCCCAGGTATAGGCACCACCAGCCGTTGTTCGGTTATATTGTGCCGCAATTTCATCCCCAATCCCGGTTAGATTGAGATAACGGGCATTCGTCGTGAAACGTTCAGCCCCCACACTGGGAGGGGAATAGTTATCAATACCGACACTTCCTTCAAAGGGATCGGCTTCCGATATCCGCACCACGAGAATACTTTGTCCTAATCCAGTACCCGCCCTCAAAGAGGCTTCCACATTTTCAAATAACGGATTCACTCGTAACAAGCGCAATTGATCTTCTAACGCACCTGTATTCAGGGGTGTATCCGCTCCCAATCGAATACGCGATCGCACGTAACTCGGGTTCAGCCGTCGTGTCCCTTCCACCTGGATGGCTTCCAGACTCCCTTCAATCACCCGAATTTCCACCACATCGGTATCCAGGGTTTCTTCGACCAAAACCGCCCTAGAGGTAATGTAGCCTTGTTCCAGATACAGTTGAGAAATCGTATCCGCTACACTTCTGAGTTCTTCCAGAGTGACAGTATTGCCTTCAATGGGTTCAATAATCGGGTTAAATTCAGCCTCGCCAAAAATCGTACTCCCGGTGACATTAATCTCTTGGACTTGAATCTGCCTCTCTTCCGGCGAGGTGTCATCATTCTGTTTGGTGTTCGCCGCAATCAAACGAATGTCATGGCTACTGGCAACGATTGGCGACTGATTCTGGTTCGGGGAGGATAAAGGTTGCTCAACGACGTTAATCCTGGAAGTGGAGTTAGGTTCCTCTACTTTAATGGATGAGTGTTGTGGGCGTTGCCGAGGGTTAACCGTTTCCGGTGGAGTTGCTGGCAATTGTTCCACCTTCCCGATTACAGACTGAACTGGGGAACCCAGCAGACTCCCGGCTTGCCGATTTTCCGGTTGGAGACGGGCAGGGTGAATCTGAGACGGTGCTAAACTTGCCGCCTGTCGATTTTCCGCTGTTAAGCGAGTGGGATGAATTTGAGTTACCCGAACAGGGCGGTCATCTGTGGTTGATTCAGAATGACGTGAAGAGTGACTCTCTAAGTTACTCGTATCCAGAACCTGTATCCTTGCTTTCTCTCCATCCCCAGGTTTTGACTCTACCTCTGGGGAATTGGCATTGAGAGAATTATCCAAAAGACTAGATACTTGATGGTTGTCCCGATTACTGGGGACAGGTTTAATCACCAGTCTTTGGGGATGGCTATGGTAAGTTACATCTACCATTCCACCCTGAAAATCAGCCAACTGGTGACGGAATGGAGAAATATTAACCGTTGGAAAGACGGTGGGATCAGGCTGGGTAGGATTGAGGATATCTCCGGGTACAACAATGGGATCAAAGAGAATCGCCCGTAGTCTATCTAGCCTATTTATATGATTTAAAACAATACTTGAGCGTTCTAAACGGGGAAACCTGTGTACACCGGAATCATGAAGCGTTGCGATCGGCAAACGGGTAGGTTTGGGCGGTTGCGGTTTGACCGCTTGGGGTTTGAGATTCGTGGGCTTTTGGGATGTTGATGTAGACGGTGTTGGTTTAACCTTCAACGACTGAGGCTTAGTCACCGCAGACGGAGTCGGTTTCAGGCGTGAAGCGGGAGACGACTTGACCGATTTACCCTTCACCCTGCCCATCTCGGACGTTTCTCGACTCAGGATTTGACCATCCATCACCCCCTTTGAGGTTGGGTCAGTCAACTTCGACGGTGTTTCACCAAAAGCAATGGTTGCCATACCAATTCCCGTCAGAACTGAAAGCAAACCCACAAAAACATTAAGCTGTAAATACCACTTCATCAAGGTAAAAACTCGACTGTAAACGAGCAAGTACTGCGTGAACCATCAACCTATTGTTGGGAGTATCCCCTAACCCCTTACCGTTATCTCAATAATATGTCCTTTGGGCAAACGACTTGATCGGGAATCTTACCCAGATCTGATGTCGGGGAACAATCAATCTGTGTCCCCAGTTGAGACTGATAGGGTAGACAACTATTCTGAATGCTAATTCTTGCTAGACCCATGGGGAACGCCTTAACTGCCCAAAATAGTTTACCTTACACAAACTACCATGCTCTTAAGCCAAATGTCGGCAATTAGTTTCAGTTATTAACGTTTAATCGCATCTGACGAATGTTCCGGTAAAGTGGTTCGTTCACCATAGTTCAATAGCCGTTCAATTGTTGCCAGCCGATTATCCCACACCTGAACTTGATAAGGGTGGCGCATCCCTTGCTGCTGCATCCATTGGGGGAATTGAGATCGGAACGTGGCGAGGGCGGCTTGGGCGGTTTGAATAAGCTGCGGTGAGGGTTCCCTAGCCAGTTGCTTGAGCGCCTGATTTAGCTTTTCTGTTTGAGCCACCCATTCAGTAAAGGCGTCTTGATGAATGGCGAGTTGCTCATTCGTGACCAAAAAGTTCCATTCCCGTTGCAGCGCCACAAATCGATCCATGGCGACTTGGAATGGCTTACGGTAAGGAATTGGCTCGGTTGAGGTAGACTCCGGTTGACCTTGAGTCTGTTGGAAAATACGATGTAAATTCTCGTTAAGATTCTCCACCGCAAACACAGCATACCCGTTGGCAGGTAAATCCCGCAGCAGTTGGATTTGGTCAACTGCCACAACATCGGGTAAATTCAACAACCGAATCCCTGGAATCAGCAACGCTTGGTTGAGTGTCGATTCGGTGAGTAACGGTTGGGTGAGACTGTGCAACCCTTCGGTATCCAAGGCATAAGTCATCGGTACAACCAGATCAATATATCCCTGCTTTGCCCATTCTTCCCAGTTTTGCTGCAACCGTTGCTGACGTTCCGCCGGGGGGAGGGGAAATACAGCAGCCGATAGAATCAAATCAGGACGTTGCGACAACAGACGCGCTGATACTGATGCGACAAAGCTGTCTACTTGGCGGATACGAAACTCTGTCCATTGCTGCCATAATGTGCGATCGCGAGGATACACCTCAATCGGATCAACCCCGGTTCGTTCCTTAAATTGCTGACGCGCCGCCACCCCATACCCATACGTCTGATTCACTCGCGGATCTTGAAACGGATAGCGAATATAATCCAGTTGAATCCCATCCACGTCATAGCGGGTAGCAATTTCCTCCAGCAGCGCCATTAAATACTCCCGCACCTCTGGATTCGCCGGATCAAAAAATGCCTTTCTCGTATTCGGCGCAAACAAGCGTCCTTGCTTATCAAAAATCGCCCAATCTGGATGCGCCGCTAAAACCGGACCCGGATAATCCAACGGCTGATTCAACAGCGCATTGTGACGCTGATTCGCCGCCGCAAAAATCCACACCCAAGCGTGTAACTCCATCCCCCGTTCATGCGCCAACTCCACGGCGGCTTCTAGAGGGTCCCAGCCGCGCACCAGAGGGTTTTGTTCGGGAGCCACCTGACTCGGATAAATTGGATAACTGGCGTTAACAGTTTCAAAGAAAACCGTATTAAATCCCGCCTTTGCCAGGTTATCGAAGAGTTTAACTAAGTCCTGTTTACGCTTTGCCTTGACAATTGTCCCCCGATCCAACCAAATTGCCCGAATTTCAGGTTGGGCAAGTTGACGTTCCATCGGATAATTATCCCAGAGTAGCCGTCGGGCATTAATCCACTGTTGTCGCGCTGCCGTATAGTCCTGTTGCTCAACCGCACCCAGAAAATTTTCTAAGCCGATTCTCGCTTGCGCCAACGCCGAAACCGTGGTTCGATTTGGATGGGAATGCCGTTGATTTCCATGTTCCGATTCCTTGGCACTCATCCCCGCTAAGGACTCAACACTCTCCTGAGTGAGCAAACCAACCTCACTATTATGAGCATTAGCCCTTAATAATGTACTTTCCACCCGACCAATTAAGTTTTCCAACTCCCGACTCATCGCCGTCACTTCATTGGCGGTAAGGGTTCCCCAATTGTTCGCTGGAGTTTGGGCGGGAAGCACCAAGCGATCGCCTTCGCTGGGAACAGGAGTCGGATTAGTTGCGCTGCGGGTATCTTGGCGTTTTTGCTCCGGTTTGATTGCGGGTACAGAAGTCGCCGCACAATTGGGTGGGGATGAAGTCGCTATCTTTCCAGGCGTCGGCGTAATATCATAATGACTCAGCGCGGCTTGCAGCCAAACCACATCCATCTGGGCGGCGTCTTCCCCATCCACTCCCCAGCGCCAGCCCAAAAAAATCGATTGATCCGTCGTCACCACAGCCGGGGGACTTTCCGACTGATTCCACACAGCCACCGTTTCAGCATCCAAGCTGGCGGGAATCACCACACCCCCTTGCACCTCTCCCACTAATCCCGCATTGGGTATCCAGCTTGGGGCAGAAATCGATAATCGTTCTAATCGAGACGGCTGACTCAAACCAAATCCCCAGTAGGCACCTAAGAGCGATCGCAAACGATTCCGCACCTCAGGTTGGGATGCAATACCCACAGAACCACTAACAATGACCCGTCCCCCTTGACGCATCCACTCTTGTAGAGTCGCCAGGTGTTCGGGTTCCAGGCGTTCAATATTCGGTAAAAATAGGAGTTGGGTATTTCCCAGATTAGAACGTTGAGCAACCTGGCTCAACTCAACCACGCAGTAATCCACACCCGTTGACTGCAAGCGATCGGTAATATCTGACCAATCAGCTTGATTATCCGGACTTTTTACCACCCCTAAGTTGACCGTTTGAGCTAACGCCCTGGGTAATCCTAGCAGGGTATTGATTGTTGTCGCGATCGCAATGCCAATCACCCATTTTTTCATAAGCTATCTTGGAAGGATTTGGAAACTTTGAAGGGGTTTGGGAACCTTGAAGAACCTTGAAGGGGTTTGGTTACCAAACCCCTACTAACCCAATTCATTAACGGGGAAGCGATCCAATAACTGAATGGCTCGAATAGCATTCCGTTTTAAGGCATCCGATAAGAATGGCACATGGGGAATTTGAGATAGAAAATCGACACTGCGGCGTAACAATCGCACAATATCCCCTTCATCTAAACTGGTATCCGCACAAAGCTCTGTCCATTCCACACCCAATGCCCATTGCTCAACTAACCCAATTAAATCCCGTTCTAACCAAATCGGCAAAGCCACCTGATAGCGACGTTGGACTTGAAACAACTGACGGCGAGTTTGTCTTAAACTATCTAATGCTTCCAGCACAGGTTCTGAGGGGGGATAATTTGTCCAGCTATCGGGACGCGGGGTTTCCGTCACCAAAGCGCAGGCGCAGGCGGCTAAGTGGTGCGGATCTAACTGATCAAACGCACTAGACATCAACGCTAACCCCAACCACAGTTCGTTATCTCCGCGAATCGCTGCGGCTGCTTGCCCCAATGATGTCGGCTTGACATCTTCCAGACAACCAAATGTCCTTAAAATTTCGATCAGGTTGAGAAATTCTTGCCAGTGCATCGCTTGGTTTTCCCGGTAAAGGGTTTGACGCTCATTGATTTCCTCTTGTAGGGCTAAACGGCGTTTATGACGTTTAATCAGTTGAGACGGATTCCCCCATTGTCGCACCAGATGATCTTCGAGTTGGGCTTTTACCGCATCCATTCGATGCTGTTGTGCTTCAACTTCAGGTGCGACCATGGGTTCTATATCAGTGGGAATTTGAGCCGCGATCGCTTCCGTGTCTGGTGTACCCCGTCTGGTTTGACCGGGCTTGAGTGTGAGTTCAGGGGGTGGGTTCAGCACCGTTAAATCAATCATCTCTAACCACCCATGCACCCCAACCAAATCGGTGGTTGTGGCGATATACCAGCGATTATCGGCACTTAAGCAGACTAAATAGGGGGATTGTCCCCGCCCTTTTTCCTTCGCGACTAATATCGCCAGAATCGGTTCCGGAACTGGAATATACTTGCCTTTGAGTGAAAGTAGCGTCCCCAAGGGCGCTTCGGGGATAATTTGGGCAATTTCCGCCACTTGTGCGGCTTGGGCTTGCCGTTGTAGGGTTTTGAGTAATCGCCGTTCTTCTTTGAGCCGTTCCTTGAGTTTTTCGTATCGCCCCAGGGCGTTTAAGTCAACGGGTGCTAGTTGAATATCTAATTTTGCCAGTTCTGTGGTTAACTCCGTAATCGCTTGTTGCTGGGGTTGGAGGTACAGTGTCGCCAGGTATTGGGCAAAACTGCGTTCCACCAACTCCTTGGCTTCCGGAAGGGTGTGGGTTTGGAGTAAGTTCAGCACCATCCCGTAGTTGGGGGTAAACTGGCTGACTAAGGGGTCAGCCTGACTGGTGGCAAGGTACGCCGCTTCCTTTGCTCCTTCAAACGGCGTCTGTACTGTGACCACATAACCCGTGGCATCCATCCCCCGGCGTCCGGCTCGACCTGCCATTTGCAGAAATTCCGATGCTGTCAACAGTCGGTGTCCGCGATCGGTTCGTTTTGAGAGGGTAGAAATTACGGTGGTGCGAGCGGGCATATTAATTCCCGCCGCTAGAGTTTCAGTGGCAAACACCACCTTAACCAACCCTAATTGAAACAGTTCTTCTACAAACCCCTTCCAAGCCGGTAAAATCCCCGCATGATGGGCAGCAATGCCGCGATACAGGGGGGCGACTTGTCCCGCCCGACCCGCTTCTGGATTCCGACGTAAAAATTCGTCAATGCGCTTTTTCAATTCAGCCGCTTCTTTAGCATTAACCAGAGACAACTCTCCCAACTCCTCCACCGAGCGATCGCAACCGCGACGAGAGAAAATAAAATAAATCGCGGGTAACATATCCCGTTGCTGGAGTTGCGCCAGCACAAAGGCATTACTGGGGCTTTCTGGGCGTCCCCCCCGTCCTCTCCCTTTGTTGCGTTTCGGTTTGAGGCGAGGATTTAACTTTGTTTGGTTAGAGTCCAGCAGGGGAAAAATGCCCTTCGGGTTGGCAAAGCTGAATTGTAAGGGAACCGGTCGAAAGTCGGAATAAATTCGCTCGGTTGCGCCATGAACTAAGTTCAACCAGTCCGTTAGTTGATCGGAATTCGCCACCGTAGCGGATAGGGCAACAAGCTGAACTTCTGGAGGACAATAAATAATCGACTCCTCCCAAACCGTACCCCGTTGTCGGTCATTCATATAATGGCACTCATCCAAGACCACCGCTTCCACCCCTTCTAGGGACGTACCAATTTCCCCAATCCGTGTGCCGTAAAGCATATTGCGGAAGATTTCCGTGGTCATCACCAAGATTGGCGCGTCCCGATTAATGGAAACATCCCCCGTAACCAGACCCACATTGTCCGCACCAAACGTAGCGCGAAAATCTCGCAGCTTCTGGTTGGAGAGGGCTTTCAAGGGAGTGGTATAAAAAACTCGCCCTCCTCTTGACAAAGCGCGGTAAATAGCATACTCCCCAATCAACGTCTTCCCAGAACCTGTGGGGGCGCAGACAACAACCGAGCGATTCGCATTCAGCGCCGCGATCGCTTGGAGCTGAAATTGATCCAGAGGAAACGGAAATAGATTTTTGGGGTCAAGTTCTATCTTCGGGGTCGAAACGTTCACACTCGCTCTTTCCAATAGGTGACGACAGAGGGACGGGACGAAAAACACTTTACCCCACAGGGTTCAGTGTGCAGTAGTTCTATTTTGACATCCTCCTGAATGGATTCCCCATATCGGCATACCAATACGGCTCTAATAAGTTCTCATTGCAATTTTTCTCCTCCAACTTCCCCAGCTTCCCCAGCTCCCCGCCCATCCTACTCCCAATTTTAGGGTTAGAAGCTGTTTGTCCTGATTTGCACGCTGTCGATTGGAAAAAAGGCTGTAGCAACTTGGACACGGAGATCTACAAGCGATGTGCAACAACATGAGGAAGTTTTCACCAGCATCCTATTTTAGGGGAGAACGTGAAAGCGTAGTCATTTTGTCCAATCAATCAGCCAAGCGTCTTACGTTTGATGCTAAGGGCAACGATGACAATCGCGGCAGCGGTCGCTAAATGGTGATTCACCAGGTAAGCCGCTGAATTCTAGTGAGCATCAAGCTAGATTTAACCCAGTTTGATTAAGTTATTCGGACCAGATAGAGCAATTGAAGGTAAAGCCTAAACAGTAACCCAGCTTGAGAAGCTGGGTTTTCGCTTATCGGAAAGCCGATCAATTGAAATATGCACCCCTGCATCTCAGCCCCCGTTCCCCTGCTTCCCGACACCGGGCGGCTGGGATTTTTAATAAAATTTAACAATCGTCAAACAGTTGCGGTTATCATCCATGCGTGTATAACTGAGCTTATCGGCAATTTTTTGCATAATAGCCAATCCTCGTCCTCCTTCCGCCTGATCAGCGGGCAAAGACGACGGAGTTCGGAGCCGCCGTTCAAAATCAAAAGGCGCTCCACTGTCCCAGACCCGTATCTCTAGGCGTTGGGGCGATTGCCCCAGAATTACCTCAACCTCAATGGAAACACTGGGCGGCAGGTCTTTGTGGGCATATTTCACCGCGTTAGTGTATCCTTCCGCAAGCGCTAGTTTGCACTGTAACCAGACTTTTGTTTCGATTGAGGAGGGGTGAAGCTCCCCAAACCAGGATAAAACCTGGTCTAACGCATTCAGGTCGGAAGGAAATTGCTTGCTAAATTTTTGAAGCTCTCTCAACTGCTCAAAGCCTTTCACATCAACGACATCAAAGCCAGAATTAAAATGAACAGATACTCCCTGTGAAAAAATCCAGTCTACCCTAGATTTATCCCTTGCTCTACCATTTATTCACTGACCTTGCGATCTTTATCACTTTCTCATGAAAGTACCCATAGCTTCATCGAGTCTTCCTTCTTGTTGTAAGCGCGTGCATCTGCAATCTCCTTGAGTGACTTGTATTATCTCGATGCCATGACCCAAATTCTAATTATTGATGACGACCCTGCCATTCAAATACTGCTGAAACGGACGCTTCATAACCAAGGTTATGACGTCACCATCGCTAGCAACGGCGAAGAGGGTCTTGAACTTGCGCGGCAGTTGCGTCCGGCGTTGGTCATTTGTGATTGGATTATGCCAAGGATGAACGGACTAGAAGTCTGTCGTCAAATTAAGGCAACCCCAGCACTATCAACCACTATGTTCATTTTGCTGACATCTCTCGGTTCCGTTGGCGATCGCGTCAAGGGACTGGATGCTGGGGCAGATGACTTTATCTGTAAGCCAATCGAAATCGCTGAGTTGCAGGCGCGAGTACGTTCCGGCTTGAGATTGCATGAACTAAGCCGCGATTTGCAGCACCAAAAACAGTTGCTGGAAATGGAACTCGCAGAAGCGGCGGAGTACGTCCGTTCTATTCTGCCAGACCAGATGACTGAACCGCCTGTGACTATTGACTCTCGATTCATTCCGTCTCGGCAATTAGGAGGTGATGGCTTCGATTACTACTGGTTGGATTCAGAACACCTGGCAATTTATTTGTTAGATACGGCTGGGCATGGCTTGAGAGCAGCTTTACCAACGCTTTCGGTGTTAAATCTATTGAGATCACGCACCCTGCCGAATATTGACTATTACCAACCCAGCGACGTTCTACGAGGGTTAAACCAGACCTTTCAGATGACAGAACGCAACGATAAATACTTTACTATCTGGTATGGAGTCTATAATCGGACGAAGCGTCAACTTGTTTATGCCAGTGCTGGACATCCACCGGCTGTCTTATTTTCGGGTAAGCCATCGTCTAGTCGGGAGGTCAATCTCTTGAAGACAACGGGACTGCCTGTGGGTATGCTGCTTGAGGCTGAGTATGTTGATGATAGCTGCGACGTCAGCGAATCCAGTTCCCTTTACATTTTCAGCGATGGGATTTACGAGATTCACCAACCCGATGGTGATATCTGGGGACTTGACTCATTCGTCAAACTTCTGGGTGAGTGTCGGATAGATAGTTCGTGTAACCTTAACTCCATCCTAGAGGGCGTTGATGCCTTAAATCCCAGAGACTTTTTCGATGACGATTTGTCTTTGCTAGAAATTAACTTTGATTAGATAGGCTCCCCGACTTCCTAAGCTGGCGAAGGAACGGCTGACGTCGGGGTTTCCCTCCCTCAATCTGGGTTTACTCTCCCCTTTAAAAACAGGTCAGAGGGCAGAGGGTACTGTATTAAGTTTTGTAAATAGCCCTCAAACCCTTACATAAACGGAACAGTGTCAACAACCCCACCCACAAGGGGATGGGGTTTTCCCGGCGAATTTTATAAAACGGGATGTCAAAATTCCCAAAACGGATTTGGTATTAGCCATAGAACCCTATTTTGGGATAGAAGAGTTGCCCGCCAAGGATTTGCATTCCTGGCGGGTTGTTACTACAAGGTGATCAGTTACTTAGGAGCTTAATACTCCCCCTTCCGCACGGGGATTCTTACTGGGTTTCGCCAAATTGGGCTAACCCAGAGAATTATGCACTAGAAGAGACAGCCTCCTCAAACGCTTCTCGTGTGGGAAAGATTTCAAACACCCGATCCATGCTTGTCAGTTCAAATAACATTTTGATCTGTTCGTTGACTGAGCAAACAAAGAGCTTTCCCCCAGCAGCACGAACGGTCTTAAGGGCAAGAACTAGCGCCCCTAAGCCCGAACTATCCATAAAGGTAACGTCTTGAAAATCAATCAATACGATGTCGGCATTTGATTGCACAAGGTCGCTAATCTCTTGACGAAATTGACCAGCTTTTGTGCCATCTAAGATGCCAGAGGGTTGAACAACTTTAACCACAGGACTCATATACTACTTATGACTGCCGTTACAGAAATATCCAGACCTTGCCAGTATAGCCGCGACAATTCAAATCAGCCAAACTTTTGGACTGAGAAGAGGTGTCGTTTTTAGGCAGTTTTTATCCTCTGGAGAGATTATAGAGATATCTCTCTGGAGTAACTTCATTCTGTTTTCCTTGGATCAGCTATCTGCATTGGTCAGGGATGGGATGTATCTCAACATGGGCGGAGATACGTCACTCCTTACCGAGTCCAGCCGTATCCATCCGGATTTTTTCGGTAAGCACATTTACTTTGACACTCCCTTCGCTAAAAGCGAGGGATTCTTGGGCTGAATATTGCCGTTCAGGTTTCCCTTACTGTGGTCTTATACACTCATGTCTACGGTATGCTCCGTACTCCTCAAGCGTGCATTTCCGTCCGCCCGACGGTATGTACAGATACTACCATCTTTTCTGGCAATTCATCCCGTCACTAAACGTGAAGGACGTCTTGCCGGATTAGATAAAATCGGGAGACTGTTGAGGTTTGAATGGAGGACTTTTGACGTCCAAGGTTGCCGCTACCTTGATCTCAGGGGTAAAGGACTTGGTAAGCTTCAGTAAGGATATTACTAAATTGGGCAATGACAGACCGAGTTTTGATTCTGGGAGGACGAGGACGTATCGGCAGCAATGTTATGCAAGATCTCATTGCCCATACCCAAGCACAAATTACGATTACAGGGCGTCACAGGGCATCAGAGACAGAATTTTCGCCACAGGTTCAACCGCAGGTGCAGTTTCTCACCCTAGATTTAGCCGATCGCGATGGGTTGAGGGATGCGATCGCGTCTCATAATCTGGTTATCCATTGTGCGGGTCCTTTTCTCTATCGAGACGCCTCGGTTCTCAAAACTTGCATTGAGATGGGCGTAAATTATCTGGATGTGAGTGATAATCGCGCCTTTATCCAAAAAGCCTTCCCCTATCACGAAGCAGCAGCGGCGGCGGGTGTCACGGCGATTATCAATACTGGGGTTTTTCCGGGCATCTCCAATAGCATGGTGCGTCAGGCAATTGAACAATTGGATCAGCCGGAAACCATTCACCTGAGTTATGGTGTAGCTGGTTCCGGTGGGGCTGGCGTCACCGTGATGCGAACCACGTTTCTGGGGTTAACAGAACCCTTTGAGGCGTGGATTGATCACCAGTGGCATCAGGTAAAACCCTATAGCGATCGCGAAACGGTTCATTTCTCCCAACCTTATGGCAAAGTCGGCGTCTACTGGTTCGATGTACCCGAAACCGTTACCCTTGTCAACTCCTTCCCCGTGAAAACGGTGATCACCAAGTTTGGCTCAATTCCCGATATTTATAACCACCTCACCTGGATCACCGCCCATCTGTTTCCCGCCGATTGGTTAAGGAAACCCGAAAATATCGAGTATTTGTCCCAACTCAGCTACCGCATGACCCAATTTAGCGATCGCATCAGTGGGATTGGAATTGCCATTCGCGCCCAAGTCACAGGGTACAAAGAAAACCAACCGGTCACAGTTGTCTCAACCTTGGTGCATGAAAATACAGCGGCGGCGGCTGGTGCAGGTACAGGCAGCATTGCTCAGTTTATACTAGCAGGTCAACTCAGTAAACCGGGTATTTGGTCAGTTGAACAAGCGCTGACAACGGAATTATTTGAACCAGCGATGCAACATCGAAACATCCAAATTCATTTGCAAACTAACCCCCTGACCTAAAGCGTTAGCCTTCTTAAGTAAAGTTGATATAGTTTGAGTAATCAATTGAAGCTAATGAGGTAATTTTTATTATTTTTTAGTTAATAATATTTCGTTTTATTTTTTTTGATTGATAGATCACAAAAAAGTGGACGGTTTCCGGAAGTACCAGCTAAGCTTATGTATGGTATACAAGTATTACAGATGTAGAAAATAAGTATAAATTCCTCGGAGTTTCTTTAAGCTTTTGTCGGTTATACCCTAAAGTCTTAATAAACTTATCGAATTACTTCTGTATAACTAAACACCTAGATAAATGTAGAACACATCTCATTAATCTATTCTGAAAATAAGGAGCAAATGTGTTAGAACTAAAACGCGATAAACTGGGACAACTTAGTAGCATTGAATCCTTCCGGGCTATTGTGGAAGGCATGACAGATGCTTTAGGAGACAAGGCTACAGCCGTAGCACTGACATCTGCGGGTCGAAAGCACGGTAAGGAAGTTGCGGAAAAGTTGGGATTCAAAGGTTCAACCCAAGACTTAAACGATGCCGCCAAACAAATCACAGAACTTTTGGGAGAAAAAGGCTCTCGTCTTTGTATCATTGATCGCATTGTTCGAGACGGTGATTCGATCAAAGTCTATGCCTTAGAAACCCTCTGTGCGATCGGTGGAACTGAGGAAACTCCTCCCAAGTGTACCTTTACACTCGGTTTAGTTTGGGGAGTCTTAGGTGAACTACTCCAATCGAAACTGAAAGCAAGTCAAACGGAATCGGTACTCCGAGGTGACAGTTACGATTTGTTTGAGTTTACTGTACTCACCTAATGTGTACAAAGAGCGGCTTTTTATTGTCTTTAAGGATAATACCAAAGGTAAAAAAGCCGCCGTTAGTAGAGACGTAGTATGCTACGTCTCTACTTTATTTATTGGTAAGCATAAGGGGGGAGGACAGAGGATGCTTCGCTTTTTTTGCACGGGAGAAGGGGAACCTGATTCTCTTGCTCCCCTCTTGCTCCCCTCTCCCCGGCGTGGGAGAGGGGCTGGGGGTGAGGGGTTGAGCTTAAGTTGACACTAATGACAGACGTGCGCCCCTAAAACCCGCAAAATCTATTGCCCAATTTTACACGCCACGAGAGAAAACCCTCTTGCTACTGGCGTAAGATCTCAGTATGACCCGAATGCAACGGTTAAAACGTTAAAAGCATTCTGTCTCTGTTTAAGACAAATCCTTTCTTTTTGTACCAATCTACGATAAAAGGATTCTTAGTTTTTATCGGAGTCAGACGTATCCCCTTAACGCCTTGGCATTTAAGTTGAGCGATGGCTTCGTTTAAAAGCTGATTTCCGAATCCTTTACCTCGACAGGTGGGTTTAACTTCGATGAGATTAATCACACCAAATCCATCAGGTGCGATACTAAAGACGATTTCCCCGACAATCTCGTTTTGCACGATTAGTTCAAACATAATTCACCTTACCGCTGAATCGCGGCGTTTTATTAACCCGAGTTCGATGCAAAAGGCTGATAACGTAATGAGGTGGGATACAGGTTACAGGGTTTTCCGAAAAATGAACACCTGTAGCGACGCTGAACTCAGGGATATTGGCTAAATTCAAGTGCGCTGCACTAGCTAGTTTTTCTAAAGATCCTGGGCTGTATTTCTGAAGACTCTCAAAATCCTTACGATTGTCTCAGTTTTTGCCCTGATGGTTGATTCACTCTGATCAGCAGATTTTAATGATTCCCATCACTATTCTTTTTTGAGTAAATTCTCCTTAGCGAATCTGAAACATGGCGTTAAGTTTTCGAGGCTAAATTTCATGATTCAGAGAAAAATAGAGAGATGTGTTTCCTTGTTAACACATAGTTATATCATACCATATTTATTATCTTCTATAGGTAGAGTCTGTGTCAAGACTTGCCAAATTTATTGCATGTAATACAATTGAACAGAGAGAGAATTTCAGTAGAGCGAAACGTTTTAGATAAGAAGTGCAGAGGGACGGACTCAAGAACACTGGTGTCAAGTTAATGAAAGCCATGTTCCAGACCTGTCATTGTGCTATGGCGTATGGCTAGCAGGGGCTGTATACTCAAGTTGCCAGTTCATCATTCTTAGTGCAAGCATCTTGACCACTTTTTCTTAGGGACTTGCAGGTTAATAATGTATTCACTAAGTTTCACTGGATTGTTGATACAGCTTTCTTAACGGAGACTCCATCTATTTTTACACCAATATGATTATCTAGATTTTTATATTTATTTTATATTTTGAAGTAAAACTCTTTTTAAAAGGAATTTTTCAAAAAAACACGGGACTATAGTAATTATAAATAACAGAACCCTCAATGTCTAGATCGGCAAAAAAAACATATAAGTTTCCGGATTGCATCACTTGAATCGGTATATTATTCATAGAAACGGCAGGGTAATATGTCTAGAACCAGCTAAATATCTATGGTTGAGAATTTAGTTTTATCAAAGAAATTCTTAAATTAATAGTAATTTATCTGACTAGAATTACCTTGCTAAACACCTTCTTGGTTGATGAAGTGTTCCAACTCTATGTTGTCAAAAATAAGGAGTCAACGTGTTAGAACTCAAACGAGATAAATTAGGACAATTCAGCAGTATTGAATCCTTCCGGGCTTTGGTTGAAGGGATGACCGATGCCTTAGGTGAAAAAGCGACAGCCGTTGCTCTGACTGCTGCTGGTCGTAAGCATGGGCAAGAACTCGCAGAAAAGTTGGGGTTCAAAGGGACTACCCAAAACTTGGAAGATGCGACTAAGCAAATCGCCGAAGTTTTGGGTGAAGAGGGCGCTCGTTTGTGCATCATTGACAAGATCACCCAAGAGGGCGACACTGTCAAGGTTTACACCACAGAAACCCTCTGCGCGATCGGCGGAACTGAGGGAGAACCTCCTAAATGTACTTTTACCCTCGGTTTAGTTTGGGGCGTTTTAACCGAACTGCTTCAGCAAAAAATAAAGGGTTCACAAACGAAATCAATCCTTCGAGGTGACTCTTACGACCTGTTCGAGTTTATTACTGTTGAGTAATTCGACAAAAAGCAGCTAATGAGGATTGCCCTGCTATCACACTCGGCAAATCTTCTCTTAGCCGCCTTATGCTCATCGTGAGCTGACTGGGTAGCCTTACAGTTTGGGCTAAAACCCAGAAGTAGGTAAATATAACATCCAACCAGTCAGCCATGCTTGTTTTCGTTACACAACTTAACTTCATTGTCCTCTATTAACGTTAAGGAGAAACACAAGAATGGGAATCAATACTCAAAAACTGAGTCATCTGGTTCAGAATTTTGTCTCGACGACATCTGACGTGCTAGGTGCTGCGATTGTTACGCCGGATGGTTTACCCCTGGCGTCTAGCTTGCCCGGATCAGTGGCTGAAGAGCGTATCTCAGCAATGTCCGCCACCATGCTGTCTCTGGGTGAACGGATTTCCAAAGAACTCTTGGGAGGTCAAACCAGTCGTATTTTAGTTGAAGGTGATGACGGCTACAGCATTATGACCGACTGTGGTCCAGAAGCTGTGTTCATCGTTCTGGCTGGGAAAGATGCCAAACAAGGCGCTCTCAACTTGGATATAGGTCGAACCGTTACCCAGATTAAAGTCAGTTTGGGCTAGTTCGGTCAGTCTCTTATCCGCACCCCGGCTTCTTCTAGGAGTCGGGGTTCGCGTTCAATAAATTATGATCACAAATAATAAAACTATACATAAGCGACACCATATATCTGGACACAAGCATAGAGATAACCACAATACTGATTTAAGCTAACGCTCCGGACTTATCTGCTAACGCATGAAAAAAGGTAATGTCAGGAACGTTATGTATTTTGTCCTTTGTCATTGGCAAAGGTTGGATGCAGACTTAGTTGGAATAGTCGAGGAGCAGGTTAACACAGCCTTATTTACCTAAACATAGATTCTATCCACTGTCCTAAGCCAGGTTAACAAGCGTCAAATTTTTACTGTTCCCTGTTCCCTTGTCCTCATGCTCAAGTTTAATTGTGTGCGACTACTTAGTGCAGGCTGACAAAGTTCGGCATTAGCCTAGCTGGATACAAGGATATCCATTCTAGTGGTCATCGAATTTTTAATGGTTGGATGATTCTGAATTCAATCAGTATTTTAAAAATGCGTTAAATTCAATTTATTTAAATACCAAAACTTGCTTTTAATTTGGTATTTAAACATTTTTTGCTGCTTGATTTTATTGCTCAACTATTCTTTATAAAAACAACACAAAAATATATGGACAATTACAAATATTATTTGTTATCAATAAAGAAGATTGAAAATTCATGCTGGTAGGAGAAAACTATGACCTTAAATGCTCATGCATTTATGGAGACAATGGCAAAGCGTATTGGCTTTACTGATGAAGACAAAGCCATCCTCAAAGCCAACGCGACTTGGGGCAAAGATATCGCTCCAGAAATGGCAAATCATTTCTATGCTTATTTGGGACGAGATCCGGAAATGAGCGAAATTTTAAATGCCAAAGAAGGACGGATGCATCGTCTGCGTGAAACCTTTACGCAATGGTTTTACGAAATGTTTACAGGTATGGATGATTGGGGTAATGCTTATGCCGATCGCCGCTGGCGAATTGGTCTAGTGCATGTGCAGATTGGCATTGGACCCCAACATGTGGTTCCAGCCATGGCAATTGTGGTTAATGCTGTAGGTCAAAAGCTAAAAGAGGCAGACAAAAATGAAGAATTACGGAATGCCCTCAGTCTAATTTGCATGATTGATCTGGCATTTATTGAACAAGCCTACATTGAAGTCACGTCAGCCGCCGTACTTCAAGAAACTGGCTGGACAGAAGGTTTATTCAAACGCCTCATTTCCACAGGTGCAGCTTCGATGTAACTCAAGGCTTAACTGTATTAGCAATCTCTCAAATTTCAGCAGGAGTACAAACAATCAATGGCGATCAATTCTGAAAAATTAGGACATATTCTCAAGGATTTTGTCTCGGCAACGAATGACGTTGAAGGTGCTGCTATTGTCACTCCAGATGGTTTACCTCTGGCAACTACTTTGCCTAGTAATATGGATGATGAACGGGTATCAGCCATGTCTGCGGCGATGCTATCTTTAGGGGAACGAATTGGTAAAGAACTGGTTCGAGGTGCAATTGATCGCATCTATGTTGAAGGTAATCAAGGGTTGAGTATTTTGACCAGTTGTGGTGAAGATGCTGTCTTTCTCGTTTTAGCTACTCAACAAGCCAAACAAGGACTTTTGATGTTGGAAATAAAACGGGCGCTTGGTGACCTTAAGTCTATCTTACTGTAAAGCAAGAAAACAATTGTCAGGCAATATTTAAAAGGCTGTAATTAATGGCAAAATAATAGCCATAAATATCCTGACATTGCTCAACTATACCCTTGACAGCATTTTCTGTTTTTCCTTCCACATCAAACAACGAAAGTATTCTTTTAGTTCAAGATAGTTGTAATTTAGTTTTTGGATTTATGGAGGTCACTAAAACAACTTTATGTATTAAGTATTTATGCTATTGTTATGCCATCTAATAAAACTAAAAACAAAAAATGGTCAAATAAATTTCATGAAAAATATACGTATAGTTATAACCGGAACTGTCGGAGCCGGCAAGTCTACTTTTGTACGTACAGCTAGTGAAATTGATGTTGTAGAAATAGAACGTCAGGTTAGTAATTCCGAAAAAGAATACTCATTTAAGGATAAAACTACTGTTGCATTCGACTTTGGCAAATTGGTGTTAGATGCCAAGAAGCATTTGCATCTATATGGGACTCCAGGTCAAACCCGCTTTGATTTTATGTGGGATATTTTAATTAAAGGGGCTGATGCTTATATTCTACTGGTGAAGGCTAATCAAGCAGATAGTTTTTCCTACGCCAAAGATATTTTAGCTTTTATGAATAATCGCGTTCAAGTACCGATGGTTATTGGTTTAACTCATACTGATTGTTCGGGGGCTATACCGACAGAAGAAATAGTCCAACATTTAGGCATTTTAAATGATAAACATTGTCCAGCTATTTTCAATGTTAATCCTCAACTGAAATCTTCGGTTGTGGCAGCACTAAAGGTTTTAACGAATCAAGTTATTTAGATGAAATTACAGCTAAATTTCAATAATGCAATACTTTTGGTTATAAAGGTATTTTATTTGTCCTTAGTAAAACTTAAAAATACTTTTATAGGGAAATATCTGAATGATGTTTTTAATTGAGAAATAGTAAACAGAAAGTTAACTAATTACAGTCAAATCAACACAATTCAGGAGATGGATATGGCAATTGCACAAAATGAACTACGTCAAGAACTTGGAGACTTTAGCAGTATTATTTGCCTCAAAGCCATTATTACGGGTGTTGAAGAAGCTTTAGGCGATAAAGCTACAGCAATTGCACTCATTTCTGCGGGTCGTCAACGGGGCAAAATGTTAGCGGAAAAGCTTGCCTTAGTGGACAAGGGCAAAGAAATTTCCTTAGTAGATGTGACGGAAAAAGTCCAATATGCTCTAGGGAAAGAGGGAACTCGTTTGTGCGTGATTGACAAGATCATCCAGGAAGACGAAGGATATAAAGTCTATACTCACGAAACTGTTTGTTCAGCAGGTGAACCTCAAGGCTCGTCTCGGCAATGCACATTTACGATGGGGGCAATTCAAGGGTTTCTTGAAGCCTTTTTAGGTAAGCGTTTACGGGGAACTCAGACTGAATCAACATTACGGGAAGGAACTCACGACGTTTTCGAGTACAAGATTTTAGGCGCTGTCCAAAAATAATCTGGTTTTTGCAATTGGATTGTACGAGTACAGAATAGCGTCAATAAAATAAATACGCAAAAAAGCTGAACATCGTCATGATTTGAGTAAAGGCGTTCTCTGAGAACGTCTCTACATGACGTTTGCACAAAGGAGATTATTTAATCAATTTAAGCAAAACAACGGCTATGGCAATTAATCCTTACAAATTAGGGCGTATTTTACAAACCTTTGTAAGCAATACCCCTGATGTGCAAGGTGCAGCAATGATTACTCCCGATGGTTTAACCCTAGCTGCTAGTTTGCCAGTTGATATGGATGATGAACGAGTATCGGCAATATCAGCAGCGATGTTATCTCTGGGTGAGCGGATTGGTAACGAACTGGCTCGGGGAACTATTGATCGTATTTCTGTGGAAGGTAACCATGGTTTAAGTATTTTAACCAGTTGCGGGGAAGATGCTGTTTTTCTGGTTTTAGCCAGTAAAACAGCTAAACCGGGATTGTTAAAATTAGAAATCAAACGAACGATTACTCAATTTAATTTATTTTTGCCGTAAAAATTATCAATTGACAATATTGCATTGGTGCAGGCATTGATTGCGCCAATGAATTTTATTTTTCTTAAAAATATACTCAGCTATAGACTTTATATATGCTTTATGAAAACATCATAGAAAACTACAGACATTTTTCTAATTAATTGCTAGAACAGAAGTAGGGATTATTACCTAAAACTAACCCTGAAAATTAGCTGTATAAGAATATTATTTTTATACAGCTAAACAAACTATCAATGTCAGCATTTTTAGCCTCAAATGAGGAAAGTATTATGGCAATTGCACAGAATGAACTACGTCAAGAACTTGGAGACTTTAGCAGCATTGTTTGCTTGAAAGCAATCGTTGTCGGAGTTGAAGAAGCACTGGGCGAAAAAGCCGCCGCGATCGCGATGATTTCTGCGGGTCGCCAACGGGGTAAAAAGCTAGCCGAAGATCTGGATTTGGCGGGCAAGGGTTCCTCCATGTCCCTGGAAGATGTGACCGTAAAAGTTCAGGAAGCCTTGGGCAAAGATGGAACTCGTTTGTGCGTCATTGATAAAGTTACCCAAGAGGGTGATATCTACAAAGTTTATACTAGCGAAACCGTTTGTTCAGCCGGCGAATCTCAAGGCTCATCCCGGCAATGTACATTCACCATGGGGGCAATTCAAGGATTTCTCGAAGCATTTTTGGGTAAGCGCCTACGGGGAACTCAAACTGAATCCGTCTTACGGGGTGGCAATTTTGATGTGTTAGAGTACGCGGATCTTCCTGTAGTGAATCATTAAAAGGGTTCGGGTTGTCGTTCAGTATCTATCGCGATAAAGACTATTTGAAATTGGACAAGGAGTATGACAATGGCTATTAATGCCGAAAAACTGGGAATGATCATCAAAGAGTTTGCAGCATCCGCCTCTGATGTGGAAGGGGCTGCAATTGTCACTCCAGATGGTTTACCACTGGCGACAACGTTACCCAGTGGTATGGATGACGAACGAGTCTCTGCAATGTCGGCGGCGATGCTTTCCTTAGGGGAACGGATTGGTAAAGAATTAGTGCGCGGCACCATCGATCGCATTTATGTCGAGGGTGATCAGGGTTTGAGTATTCTTACCAGTTGTGGTGAAGATACCGTGTTTCTGGTTCTGGCGACGAAAACGGCGAAGCAAGGACTATTAATGTTAGACATCAAACGCACCCTGGGTGAATTGCGGATGGTTCTGTCGTAATCACCTTGATGGGTAAGGGTTTCTTCACTTGTGAAGCAAGCCCTATTAGGCTGGCAAGCTTAAAGTTGTGGGTAAAATTTTTCTGAATCGCTACTCTCATAAGGGTTCCTTGAAAATACTTGACCACCGTTTTAAGCTTGCCAAGCCAGTAGGGTGGGCATTGCCCACCTTACCCCTATAAGTAGGTGGACATAATTAATGTGAACGGTGAAGAACTAGCTATCCTTGAGAAGCAAGCTACGTTTATGTAAGGGGTTGCCGCTTGTTTACAAAACTTAGTGGGTGTGCTGTTTTCTTTTGTCTGACGAATTAACAGGCGTTAACCCAACCGATCAGCTATTCCACTGTTGAGATTATAAATTAAACAAACTATCGCTAAAATTAATTTATAATGACTCTATTATGAGAGTAGTTAAATTAAACGAAAATATTCTTATCGTTATTTCTAATAAAATAAACAACTTAACTATTTGGGGATCAGAGCGAGAGTTAATTTACTCATAATTTCTATAGTTAATTAATTTAAAAAATGTTTAGTGTGCAGACATATTGGCAATGAACTGCTAAAACAAGAACAGAAATTATTTACTAAGACCCCTCCCAGGATTTGGCTGTTGAAACCTATTCGTATCTGAACAGCTAAACTCTTAATGCCAACAAAATTTGATTAAATGAGGACATTACTATGGCAGATCCAGCGAAAGATTCACGTCAAGAATTGGGAAACTTTAGCGGCGTTGGAGAAATGAAGGCAATCGTCAGCGGTGTCGAAGAAGCGCTGGGCGAAAAAGCCGCCGCGATCGCAATGCTTTCTGCAGGTCGCCAACGGGGTAAAGAGCTAGCAACAAAACTCAATTTGGTAGACAAGGATGCCTCCGTTTCCCTGGAAGAAATTACCGAAAAAGCCCGGGTAGCCTTGGGCAAAGACGGAACTCGTTTGTGCGTCATTGACAAGATTATTCAAGATGGCGATGTCTACAAAGTCTATACTCGCGAAACCTTTGATTCTGTTGGTGAATCCCAAGGTTCAGATCGGCAATCTACGTTCACTATGGGGGCGATTCAAGGATTTCTCGAAGCCTTTTTGGATCAGCGCTTACAGGGAACTCAAACTGAATCACTCTTACAAGGTGGTAGCTGCGATCTGTTCGAGTACGCCATTATGGGTGACATCAACAGGAATGTTCGTCCTGAACTCAAAGAGTAACAGCGTTGGGGGGAACAGGAAAAATCTCAGCTTTGAGTATCTATTACTGCAAAGACTGCTGGAAATTAAACAAGGAGAATCATAATGGCGATTAACGCCGAAAAACTAGGAATGATCATCAAAGACTTTGCTTCAGCCGCCTCTGATGTGGAAGGCGCTGCGATAGTCACTCCCGATGGTTTACCTCTGGCGACGACGTTACCCAGTGGAATGGATGACGAACGAGTCTCTGCAATGTCGGCGGCGATGCTTTCCTTAGGGGAACGGATTGGTAAAGAATTAGTTCGCGGTACCATTGACCGTATCTATGTCGAAGGTGATCTGGGTTTAAGTATCCTCACCAGTTGTGGTGAAGATACCGTGTTTCTGGTTCTGGCGACGAAAACGGCGAAGCAAGGGCTGTTGATGCTGGACATCAAGCGCACTCTGGGTGAATTGCGGATGGTTCTGTCTTAATGGATTCGCCTATCTAGGTAGTTATACAGATCCCCGACTTCTTGGAGAAGTCGGGGATCTTGCTTATTTGGATTGAGGGGAAGTGGACGCTGATTAACATTTCTTAGTAAAGTGAACAGATGTCCAGATACTTATTTTGAAGTTAGCCGAGCGTTTATGAGAAGCATGGCATAAAAGTATAAGAAATGTTAACAATGTTGATCTAGGGGATGGGTCATCGTCAAAAGATGAAGGCGTCAAAGGCTTACCGTTTAAGGATTTAGAGGTTACGCAGTGCAGTCATATCTATCGATAGGAAGAGACAAACTAGGATCGAGGCTTGACCTTAATTGTTGGTCTAATCCTCTGAGCGATCCATAAATAGTCTACCCTGATTGTAAATTTTTTTAAAAAAAAGCTCATTTCTCCGGAGAAGTTCACTATACTGGTTTTTACCTTCGTAATTTCTTACATTACAGAAATTGATTAAAGGTTTGTTACATAAAGACCATTTTTTACCCCCGATAGGAGGAACGTCCATGGAAATGACAACCCGTGAAAACTTCACAAAGACGTATTCATTCAACCAAAAGGTCACAGGCTTCTTAATTTGGACATTTACCCTAACCGTAAGTCTCTTAGTGGCAGGGTTTCCGCTGATTGTCTTAATGGTGGCGCTTGGAGCAATTATGGCGATTTCCTTACAATCACTTTTGCCGATTAGTGCCGTTTTGCTCGTCGCCGTTGGTTTGATTGGCGCGAATGTTTTTGGCATTTTGTTCGGCGCTGCCGTATTAACCTTTAAGGGCGTCAATCCGAAGGAAGTCCGTTGGTTAAGCTGGTTACATGGTGAGCAGAATATTCTTCATAAGTCAATTTTTGCAGCTTGCCCACTCACCTGTGATTATGAAACTACAAAGTAGTACTCAACTGAATGTTCAAAAATTTGTCAACATAGCTGAATATACGGAGTAAGTTTTTCATCAAAAGGTAGTGTGGCCCGGTTTTAACCGGGTTTTTTCATGGGTTGGTAAGTAGGGGCTGCTGAATAAGTGGTGAGGTGAGGGGGAGATGGGGGAGATGGGGATGTCCTAACGTGTGTGCGTAGTGCTATATCAATGATAAATAAAAACTTTTTCTGGTTTTAACTAAAAAACAAATACTTAACTGGGTTGGCAATTATCCAGTTATCGCCTTAGGCTTTAGATACGATACAGCTTGTTAGAGGCATATAAGTAGTCGGACTTTTATTCAAGTTAACGGTTGAGATGAGGATGGAACAGGGAGCAGTAAGGGGAGTATCCTGTTGTAGACAAGGCATTACCTAAAGTAACGCAATTGCAAGGATTTTATCCCCCCTTTGAAGAGCCAACGTACCAACTTGGGATGCTCCCACAGTAAGGATTTGAGGGGTGTTAATATTTCTGAGTACAGCGACCAACTTTATGTCCAGGTACTTCCTATAAGTCTCAATTTCTCAAGTAATAAAATTTTCTAGCTAGTGCAAATTGGTAAATATAAGCGACCCCCTCATTGACCAAAGAGTTGATCTCTTCTAGGTCACTTAATGGGTTATGCATTTATTTTTTGACCTGCAATCTTTGCAAATAAGGAGTCTGGGCTTCAAAAATATATAGTGTTTTAAGCTGTTCAGCATTTAAACCTTAATGTCAAGAACTGCGAAATTATTGTTGTAGTGAGAGCATCTTGCTCACTACCTATACTCAATTTAAATCCATGACAGCATAGCAAAGATTGACTACGTATATTTGGTAATTAAAGTTACCAAATACAGGACGGTCATGAATTCAATAATTTTCCATAAAATCTGGACATCTTCAATAAAAATTTATATAAAGAAACCGGATATTATCTTACTTAGACAGAAAGATGAATTGGAAGGAACAAACAACGTTTGTTTCATAAGTCTTAGACTACCCCGTGACTAAATCTGAATCCTTAAAATGTATTAGGAGCAAAAACATGCCGATTGATTCTGACAAAATGACCCGTATTTTGCACAATTTTGTCTCGAAAATCTCTGATGTTGAGGGAGCTGCCGTGGTAACTCCAGATGGTTTGCCACTTGCATCCAGTTTACCCGGTGGTATTGATGATGTGCGGGTATCTGCCATGTCAGCTACGATGCTGTCTCTGGGCGAGAAAGTTGGAGCTGAACTTGCGAAGGGTGGCATGGATCAAATCAGCGTTGCCAGTGGCGAAGGGTTTAGCATTTTGACCAGTTGTAGTAACGATGCTGTTTTAATCGTCCTCGCCGGAAAAGATGCCAAACAGGGTGTCTTACAGTTAGAGATTCAGCGTGTCGTTGATGACTTGAAAGTGGCGATGAGGTAGTCATTTAGTCCATTGATAAATAGACTAATCTAGTGAAAAAATTGTAATTTTCATCATCCAAATCTGAAGCTAAGATGTAGCCTGGGTTAGTTTTTTAACTCAATTAATAAGTGGATATAAATGAAAATTACAATGATTTTTCAAGTAAGTCAGCACAACTATTTTCAGAAACGATGGGTTTTAACCTGAGTTAAACATGGGTTGACTGACTCAGTGTAAATCAAGGTATTGCATCTCCAGTACAGGGACATCAATCAAAAAACATCTAGGACTGGACTCGTTGGCAGCATCAAATTAACCCAACGTTTATCAATCAGTCAACTCAAACGATGTACTGTAGGAGAAGTTACAGCGATGAAATGGAAAGCGTTCATTGCCGAATTTATTGGTACGTTTGCCTTAATCTTTATTGGAGTCGGCGCGATCGCGGCAAACCATATCACCGAAGGAAGCGCCGGACTAACGGGTATCGCTCTAGCTCATGGATTAACCATTGCGGTTATGGTTAGCGCCACAGCCGCCGTCAGTGGTGGACATCTCAATCCCGCCGTGACATTTGGAGCATTGCTAACCGGTAAAATTGATCCCAAAAATGCGGGTGGATATGTTCTTTTCCAGTGTTTAGGTGCGATTTTTGCCGCTAGTCTGATCAAACTGAGTATTCCCATTCAGGTTCTCAGTGCCGTCAGTATGGGGACGCCAGCACTGGGATCAGGAATTAGTCCAATTGCTGGAGTGGCGATGGAGTTTTTTCTGACGTTTTTTTTAGTGTTTGTTATCTTCGGTACCGCCATTGATCCTCGCGCTCCCCAAGTTGGGGGCTTATTTATTGGCTTAACCGTAGCCTTAGATATTCTCGCAGGAGGTCCCATAAGTGGGGGGGCGATGAACCCAGCACGACATTTAGGACCAGCTTTATTAGGCGGAGGACTTAGTAATATTTGGGTGTATTGGGTGGGTCCTTTATTAGGGGGAGCTGCAGCGGCTTTACTGTACGAACTCACTTTGGCAAAATCTTAAAACTTGTCTACCTCAGCAGCGGGCGATCCGAGTAAATGGAGTGAACTTCAGGTGTTTATTAATCTCAGCGGATCGCTCCTACAGCCGCCAAATCGTTAAACTAAATTTGGCTTAATTAAAGCCTGATTTATTTGACTGTGTAGATTAGATATTTTTTAGTTAGTTTAATAAATTTTACTCGGGCTTTTTAGCGACTTGTAAAATTATATACTTAACTAGAAAATGTCGCTACAACTAATTGATTGATTCAATAACTTACGCTAATGTGGTGTATAAAAAATCTATGAAAACTTTACGAGCCGTTGTCGCTGGACCTGTTAGTTCGGGCAAATCTACTTTTGTGAAAACCGCTAGTGAGAAGAATTTGATAGAAACCGAATGTTTATCAACTGATTCCACATCCTTATTGAAACCACAAACGACTGTTGCCTTTGACTTTAGCCGTCTGATCCTCAGTCCGGAAATGGAAATGCATATCTACGGCACTCCTGGTCAATCTCGCTTTGATTTCATGTGGGATTTATTAATTAAGAGAGCTGAGGGTTATATTCTGTTAGTGGCAGCCCACCGTCCGGACGATCTTCCATCGGCTCGCGAGATTCTTGTCTATATGCATCAGCGCGTACAAATCCCCATGATCGTTGGTATAACTCATACCGATTGTCCAAATGCCAGGTCTGTAGCAGAAATTATCGATGCTTTAGATTATCTGGATAAAGAAAAATCCCCAATCGTGATGACGGTTGATCCAATGAATAAAACCTCTGTACTTAAAGTGGTAATGAAGCTTAAATCTATTATCTTGGGGGAGATTGACGGAAAATAAATTTATTTATTGGAGATATAATTTAAGAAAAATTTTGAGTAATCTAATGCTTAGATATGGCGGTTTACAAAAAATTGAGTCAGGATATATTTAAAGGATCGCCTATGTTTTTATTAGCGTAAAATACGGTTCATTTAAATAGACCGCTATCCGTCTGTATTCCCCGTAAGATTAAATTTATACGCCGCTTATATTCAGGGTAACTAAGCCAGAGTAGTCATGATGTTTAGCGATAAACCATTGGAGCAATTCATGAGTGGAAATAAATCAAGGTATGAACTACACTTTCATGGTCTAGTGCAAGATGCAGTGACAGTTAAACCCAGTCACGCCAAGCAGATTTATCAAGAAAGTTTGATTCAGCCTATTTCGATCTATCAGTTACCGCTGCAACTGGCTGATTTTACGGGTCGTCAGGAGGAACTCGAATGTATCACCAGTGTGCTAAGACGGGCAACCTCCGGTCAAGAATACCAGACGCCGATCGCAATTGTCACGGGTGTCGCGGGTGTGGGCAAATCGGTTTTAGCGGTGCAAGCGGCTTATCAGTTACAATCTGAGTTTCCCGATGCTCAACTTTATATCAACCTGCGTGGCAGTGAAGGGCAACCTCTCGACCCCTTAGATGTACTCGCGGGGTTTCTGCGGATTTGGGGTGTGGAGGATCGGTCAATGCCTCAAAGTTTGAGTGAACGTTCTCAACTGTATCATTCGGTGATTGCCGGGAAACGAGTCTTAATTATCCTGGACAACGCCCGCGATGAGTTTCAGATTCGTCCTTTGCTACCCCAATGTTCCACTTGTGCGGTGCTAATGACGACTCGCCGCCAGATTAAGGGGTTGGAGGAAGCGACGATTGTTAAGTTACCAGTGATGAGCGAACCCGAGGCGCGATCGCTGTTGGAAAATTTTATTGGTGCAGATGCGATCGCGGCTGAACCAGACGCTACTCAACAGATTATGGCTCAGTGCAATTATCTGCCGTTGGCGCTAAGAATTACAGGCGGGTTTCTGCGCCAATTCCCCGACTGGAAACTGGCGGATTATGTGAGCAAGCTGAAGCATGAAAAACAGCGACTGACAAAAATGCAGCTGAGTGATTTGTCGGTGCGCCCCAGCCTGGTGCTGAGTTATCAGTCACTGGATGAACCCTCGGCGCGTTTGTTCCGCTTACTGGGACTTTTAGTCGGTGTCAATTTTACGGCTGATGTTGTACCCCAGTTGTTAGAGGTTGAGCCGATCATTGCCCAGCAATCCTTTGATACCTTGGTGGCATGGCAGCTTGTCACGCCAGTGACACCAGGGCGCTACCGCTTCCATGATGTGGTGCGCCTGTTTGTCCGAGGACAGCTAGCACAGGAGGAAGCTGCTGATGTCCGACAAGCGGCTCGATTGCGGCTGAGTCGCTGGTATTTGGAAAAGGCTCTCATTGTGGATTTAGCAATTAATCCAGAAACTCGTCGCCAGTTTGTCCAATCCTTGGTTAAGGATAAGAAGGATAAGGATAAAGATCAATGGTCTACCGAGCGTCATTCGCTGTTGATGGCTCTATACTGGTTTGAAATTGAGCGACCTAATATACTGGCGTCGGTGGAGTGGGCGCATCAAGCGGAGGTATGGGATGTGGTGGTGTCCCTCGCTCAGAATTTGGTCAACTTCTTTAATACTCATGGGTATTGGAAAGACTGGGAACGCACTCATGGATTGGCGTTGGCAGCCAGCCGAGAATTAGGCGATCGCGACAAAGAGGCGCAGACGCTGATTAACTTGGGGAATGTGTATTCCTTAGCGGGTCAATGGGAGAAGGCAAATCAATGCTATCAGCAGAGTCTGGGTATTTTTAAGGAGTTGAGCGATCGCCCCGGAATGGCGAAGACGTTGAATAATCTGGGGAATGTGTACTTTCAGCAACAGCAGAACCAAAACGCGATCGATTGCTATCAGCAGAGTCTGTCCATTTTCAAGGAATTAGGCGATCGCAACCGAGAAGGTCAGACATTAGCCAATATGGGCATTTACTATGCTCGCGATAATCAACCAATACCAGCTATTCGATTATGGCGAGATTCGTTGACCAAACTTGACCCAAACTTACCCAAGTTTCAACGAGTCGCTGAATGGTTAAAGTCGATTCAAGGACAAAGCGTTGAAACCTATTCTCCCGCTCAAACGCCTCAGTCTCAGCGTCTGATTCTGTATTGGGGGAGCGCATTTATTCTCGTGATTAGTTTGATTGTGTCTATCGTTATGCTAAGGGGGTGAACCATCGAAGTCGGGAAGCACAATGGACGTTAATGGTTGAGATTAGTGAACACCTCGGACTTCGGCGTGAGCGCGGACCCCTGAGCCTGTCGAAGTTCAGTCGAACGCTTACCTCGACGGTCAGTGAGCCTAGTCGAACTGCGCTCGGTAACACGCTCGGTGTGTCACAGGGAACAGGGAACAGTAAGGGTTTGAGGCTTGTTTACAAAACAAGCGTGGGCGTGCTGTTTTCTTTTGTCCGACTATTTAACATTTCTTAGTACAGCGGACAGAAATTCTGTCCAGATACTTATGTGCCAATCATAAACCGTCTGCCCTTTGGCTTACGTCTTCGTCTAATTGCAAATATTCATACTTTTATCATAAAACAAGCAGACAATACTCTAGAAAAATTGCTAAAACTAGAGAAGACTCTATTTTGACACTTACCCTAAAATCCAGATCAGAGAAAAATATGACCCTGAACGCTTATGATTTTTTGCAAAAGATGGAATATCGGATTCATTTCACTGAAACCGATAAATCCCTCTTGAAATCCCAGGCTGATTGGGGAAAAGAAATTGCACCAGAGGTAGCCGAACAGTTCTACGCCTACTTAGGCAGCGATCCAGAAATGAATGCCATTTTAAATCACACACCTGATCGCATCCATCGGCTCCGGGAAACCTTTATTCAGTGGTTCTACGAAATGTTTACGGGTATGGATGACTGGGGTAATGCTTATGCTGAACGTCGTTGGCGGATTGGCTTAGTACATGTGCGAATTGGCATCGGACCTCAACATGTTGTTCCGGCGATGGCAACGGTGATACGAGATATAGACAAACGACTCAAAGCCAATGACAAACCTGCTGAACTGCAAGAAGCACTCAGTCGAATTTGTATGATCGATTTAGCCTTCATTGAGCAAGCCTACATTGAAGTCAGTTCAGCCGCCGTACTTCAAGAAACAGGCTGGACTGAACGTCTATTTAAGCGACTCATTGCCGCCGGAGCCAGTTCCGTCTAAATGGTTAGACAACACTAAAGGTTAGCTAATTAATTTCGGGTGTAGTGTAATTCCGGGTAATTTTATATTTTTTTACAGCGGTGTGCTGTAAGTAAGTTACTCGCTTAACGGATCTGACATTCATAAACTTAGGTGAAATACTGCGGAGAAAAGTATAATGGAAACAATGCGTCTTGTCGTAACCGGAACAGTGGGTGCTGGTAAATCGACGTTTGTACGAACCTTTAGTCAAACGACAGTAATTGACACAGAACGCAAAGCGACAGATAACACATCGCTAATGAAGAAACGCACAACGGTTGCTTTCGATTTCGGGACACGCATTTTAGGTCGGGATATGGAGTTACAAGTTTATGGGACTCCCGGTCAATCGCGCTTTGATTTTATGTGGGATTTATTGATTCGTCGCGCTCATGCCTATATTTTACTGGTGGCAGCCAATCGTTCTAGCTCTTTCAATGATGCTCGCGAAATTATCTCGTTTATGAACAGCCGAGTCCAAATTCCGATGATAATCGGTCTAACTTGTATGGATTTACCTGGCGCTTTGGGACAAGAGCATGTTGCCTTTGCCCTCGGCTTTATGAATGACAAAAACCGACCGCCCATTGTTACACTAAATCCTAATGAAAAAACGTCAGTTTTTGAATCATTGATGGTGTTAATGGCTCACCAGTTGTTACAAAGTAGTAAGAGCAAAGGAAATGCAGCCTTGGGAAATGTGGGAGGTAGTCGTCAAGCTGAACCCCTGAAGTCAAGAACGAAGTATCAGTGGCCCAAGCAACAGTTTTCATCAGGGCTATAGGATTTGATCCCAAGTTGCGTTCTAACCTGTCTGATGAGAGCGAAGCGAAGAATCTGGTCTGAACCTGAACCATCAATGGTGAAGACAGTAGAAAATGGCTATCCTTACTACCCCAGCCAAGACGCTGGGAGGGATAGCCGTTTTTGGGTGACGTCCCAGAAAGCTAGACTAAGGTATGATGAAGAATAGACTTGTCTTAGCAAGGGTTAGCTGACTTAGTTATGCGATCGCAGTTGCTCCTTCTCCCGTCGGCAAAATTTGGCTAGTGCAGTGGGGCGGTCAGTACTGACCGCCCCACTGCACACCCCTATACTGCTCGGCTAAGAAGAGAGTTCAAATCAACATTTTTTTGGATCATGACGGGGCGCATCTTGCCAGAAGGCGAACAATTGAATTTATCAGGTGAGGACATTTCTGGGTCTGACTTCAATATTCAGCAGGCTCAAGAGGTTATTTATCAATTTTTGATCAAACTTGTTCATCACAATCCCCCAGAAACTGTATTACAAGAGTTTCGCCAATTATTTATATCTGGTAAAGAGCCGAGTGAGCCTCATGTAAAAACGGCACTTGATACAATTATTGCCAGCAAAAATGACAAAGAATTCAGAAATACTTTAAAACGATCTTGTTATATCTTAATTAATAACTGGTCTTCAAAACGCAGTTATGATTTTATTCAAAACCTGATTCACTTAGTTGGTGATCCTCCGCTGAAGCCGACAACTCTATCCCCTTCCATGACTCGGCTAAAAGGGTATGTTGCTAATTTTGTTGATAGCCACGATTATCAAGAACTGAAATTATTTTCGGCTCCCTATACGGCTGAATCTGAAGCCGAACAACAGCACTGGAGTCATCGGTATACATCTTATTTATTAGTTCCCCAATATCTGGACTCTCGCAATCCAATTGAACAGCGAGAAACTGCCAAAAATCTATCTAGACGGCTGAGGAAAAAATTTAAGTTCGATCTAGCCATGTATACGGCTCGATATGATTCTCCTAATTTTAACTCCGAGAAAAAAATTAGTAATCCAACTCGTCTAGGTCCTCACGTCATCCAACTGATTAAAAAAATAAGCTCTCGGCAACTATTGGTTAATTGCCGAAGTTATGCTGATCATTTAAACCAATATGTTACAAATAAAGACTACCAAGACTTTAAACAGGATTTAAAAAAGTATTTGTTGTTTTTAATTAACACTCCCGTTTATTCGGAAATACTCGATCAGTATTTATTTGCTCGATTAGATAGTCTTTATGAAAATCATCATCTCAAACCGATTAGTGGTGACTTACTACTACGAACATGTCGGCGAATGATTGAGGTGCTAACAACTGAAGATGGTCGAGAACCTTCGACTCTATTTATTTTGTTAACGAATCGTGGCAACCCTTTAACCTTAGTCGTGATTCTCTTGAAAATTATTTTAATTTGTAAATATGCTCAAACGCATCTTGATGTGTGTATTGCCCAATTAATTCGATATTACGAAAATTCTACTGAAAAAGACTGTCAGTGGCTGATTAATTTCTTGGAAGTTTTCAAGATTATTTTTGCTATTTGTACCGAAGACACTCAATATAACATCGTTAAACTTAGTGATAATGACGATGAGCCAGATGCTTATGTTATGGATCTTGATAACTATCGCGTCTTTTCCCAATTGAAAGGAACGGATCTGCGGAACGCTGATTTAAGAGGAACAGATATCCGTTATATGGATCTGAGAGCAGCAGATTTACGGGAGGCTGATTTGGCGGGGGCTGATTTGAGCAAAGCCGACTTGAGTCTTGCCAAACTTAGTCAGACAAACTTAAGCGGTGCCATGCTTGATCACACGGAGTTAAGCGGTGCGATACTTCAAGATGCTAATTTGAGCGGTGCGAGTCTCAGTGAAGCAAATCTACGTTGTGCTGACCTGCGACAAGCTAATCTATGCTGTGCAATTTTAAAGAGCGCTAAACTGCGTCGTGCTAATCTCCAGCAAGCCGATCTGAGTAGTGCTGACTTAAGTAAGGCTAGCTTGAATTCTGCGAATCTAGTGAATGCCAACCTGCGCTATGCTGATCTGAGCAATGCTGATCTCAGTAAAGCCAATCTTAAGGATGTAGATCTCAGGGATGCTAATCTTAGATGCGCTCAACTCAATTGGACTCAGCTAAACCACGCCAATTTAAGTAGTGCTAACTTGGATCGGGCGGATCTCAGTTATGCCAGTTTGTGTCATGCCAATCTTCAGAAAACGAACTTAACTCGCACAGATTTGAGTAATAGTAACCTCAGTAGAAGCGATATGAGTAAAGCTTTGCTACGTCACGTCAATTTGACGGGTGCAAATCTCAATCACGCTAATCTTCTTGGTGCCAACCTGTTTAATGCAAATCTCACGGATGTGAAGGTTAAGGGAACTCGATTTGGAAATAATTCTGGACTCTCTGAGCCAATGAAGCGAGAACTCAAACAACAGGGTGCAATTTTTGGATAAGTAGATGGGAAAATTTAAAGTTAACGGTGAGGATCGTCATTGGTCATTGGTCATTGGTCATTTGTCATTCATCCTTTGTAAATTCTCTCTCCCATCTCCCTCATCTTCCCCATCTCCCCCATCTCTTTTATCTCCCCTGTACTCCTGCTCCCCAAGATGCTACGGATTTTGGTTACAATAAATGTTTCCGATAAAGAATATTTTGGGAAAAGGTTAAACTAGAGGCAGAGACTGTCGCCGCTATGGAGCAGTAGAGACAGATAACCACCAGGATTAGCCAACTCAGATTTTGCCTATTTTATGGAGGGGCGCATCATACCAGACAATCAGCAAATCGATTCTTCGGCTGATGGAGAATCAAAGCAGCAACGGATTCAGCAAGCTCAGGAGGTTATTTTTCAATTCCTACTCGATCGAGTGGAAAATGACCCTCCTGAAACTGTTTTGCAGGACTTTAAGCAGTTATTTTTTTCCAGTGAGTGTACACAAAATCCAGATGTCGCTCGCTCAATGTATGAGCTGCTTGAGCAAAAGAATGAGCAAGAATTCAGAAATACTCTGAAGCGGTCTTGCTATATTTTAATTAACAATTGGTTGGCAAGTCGGCGATCAGACTCGATAGAGGAGTTGATTCAAACGCTGGCTAAGGTAGACTCAGTTAAATCTACTGTATCTCAGACCCTGAATCGTTTGAGAACGTGGATTGCTAATTTTATTGAAAGCCAGGATTATCAAGAACTTAAAGTCTTTACCTCAAGCCGTACCGAACGTCGAGGGTGGAGTCATCGCTATGCTTATTATTTATTGTTACCGCAATATTTAGATTCTCAAAATCCAGTTGAGCAGCGAGAATTAGCTAAGAAAACGGCAAAACGGTTAAAAGAGAAGTTTAAATTTGAGCTAGCAATGTACACCGTGCATTGTAATTCGCCAACCTTTAAAAAAGAACCGCCCCCGAATCCCACTCGACTGGGTAATGGAATCATTCGTCTGCTCAAACAACTGATATCGCGTAAGTTTCTGCACAGTTATTCCCATACGGCTGATGTGTTTGTTCAGCAGAGCAAAACGCTGACTTATCGAGACTTTAAGCAGAAATTACTCGACTATTTACTCTTTTCAACGAGTCCTCATCAGTCGATTGATTTTTTCAAAAGGACTCTGACCGAAAAACTAGAGATGCTCTATGAGTCATACAATGACGAAACGACGACCATGGAGTTATTACTGCGGACGTGTCGGCGCACCTTGGAATTTTTAACCACAGAAAATGGGCAGGAGCCCTCCCCGCTCTTTATCACTCTCACCAGCCAAGGTAGTCCTCTGACAATTGTAATTCTCCTGCTCAAAATTATTTTATTGTGTAATTATGTTCGCACTCATTTAGATAATTGTATTGCCAATCTAATTCGCTATTACGAAAAATATCCGGAAACAGAATGTCGATTTTTTATTCATTTTTTGGACATTTTCAATGTTGTCTTTGCCATTTATACCGAAAACGTGCAATTTGATGTCGTCAAAATTAAGAAGGGCGAATCAGCGGTTTCTGAGTTGGAGGCATACCGCATTTTCTGCCAATTGAAAGGCGCTAATCTACGCGGGAGTGATCTCAAGGGGGCTGACATTCGCAATAGTGATTTGAGTGCTGCCGATTTGCGGGAAGCCAATCTCAGCAGTGCTGATCTGAGTGAGGCAAATTTGAGTCTGGCTAAATTGGGGGGTGCTAATTTAAGTAGTGCCATACTCATGGGGGCTGATTTAACGGTTACTGACTTGAATTCTGCCAATCTCAATGGCGCTAACCTAAATAACGCCAATCTGAGTCGTTCAAACTTGCAAAACATTAATCTGCGTCGCGCCAGTTTGATTGGGGCGAAACTGCGACATACCAACCTTCAACAGGCGGATCTCAGTCATGGGAATTTGAATCAGGCAATTCTCACGGGTGCCAATCTCAAGAATGCCAATTTACGACAAACTAGCCTCCAGTACGGGGATTTAAGTGAGGTGGATTTGAGTGAGGCGAACCTGAGTCAGGCGAACTTAACAGGTGCAGACTTACAGCGCAGCCAATTGGATCAAGCGACTTTAGCCGGGGCGATTTTAGAACAGGTGAATCTGAGCGAAGCCAGTCTATTCAGAGCCGATTTGAGCCAAGCGAATCTCAGCAATGCTCAACTGAATCAGGCGATGTTAAGGGGAGCCAATTTAAAGGAGGTGCGATTGCGTCGTGCTATCCTCAGTCATGCTAATTTAGAAGGGGCAAATCTGAGTCGCGCTGATTTGAGTCGTGCTGATTTAAATCATTTAAATCTCAGGGGAGCCGATTTGAGTCATACGTTTCTGCGTCATGTAAACTTGACGAATGCGGATTTGAGACAGGCAAATCTCACAGGCGCGAATCTTTTCAATGCTAATCTGAGTGGTGTGAAAGTTGAGGGAGCGATATTTAAGCAAAATGCGGGCTTATCTGCTGCTCAGGGGCGAGAATTAGAACAGCGAGGAGCTACGGTTGAGTTTAGTCAGCTAAAATCGCGCGATCGCAATGTCTGGCGAAATCCTGTTCCTCCATATCCCTTATTGCCTAAATTGCCTAACCAATCGGACAATTAGTGAATCTCCCATTTAGTTGTAAAGTATATCACTTATACTCTTGACCAATCCTCTATTTGCAATTCTTTAATTTGTCCAAAATCTGATGTATTGCGAGTAAGTAATATTGCATTGTTCACAAGAGAAATAGCGGCAATTTTTAGATCCATATTGCCCAGACGTGGATATGTTTTTCTCAAGCGTTGGTGTTCTAGACCAGCATCACGATTAAATGGAATGACCACAATCGAGCGATAATTATCTGAAAGCTGTTGTAGCCCTTGATATGCCAGTAGCTGCTCGTCTAACGTTTTTGCCCTAGATATTACACTGAGACGACCTCTAACTTGTTCTTCGTAGGTAATGATGGTGACGGCAACCTCTGCTGCTTCAACGGTTGCCAACTTTGCTAGAATGCGTCTGCCCTCTTGCCCATTACGCTGGATAAAACTGAGATGATCGGTGTCGAGAATGTACATCGTAAAGCGCTAGGAAAGCTACTCAACAGATTGCCGCCATTCTTGACCCAGACGAACTGCTTCATCAAATGTGGAATCATTTTCAAAGCTGCCTGCCACTTTCATCCACCAAGGAGTTTCCTGCTGAAGCAAACCAGCAAGTAGTTGCTTCAACTGGACTAGCTCTGACTCTAAGGCTGCAACTCGCGCTTCGAGACCTTGAGAGCGGTTGTCAAGTTGCTGGGATGTCATAGTTAAAGAGGTGGTAGTTCGGAATTATTGCCGTATTATAGCAAGCCCGCTTTCTCTGAATCACGGCGAAATTAGCCTTGCCACCAAAAATGGGCTGCGATCGCAATGTCTGGCGAAATCCTGTTCCTCCATATCCCTTACTGCCTAACCAATCTGAAAATTAGTCATTTGTCATTAGTCATTTGTCATTAGTCATTTGTCATTAGTCATTTGTCATTAGTCATTTGTCATTTGTCATTTGTCATTCGTCATTTGTCCTTTGTTAGGGAGCTGCGTAAAAATAAAGTACCAGTATTTGTAGGGTGGGTTAGGCGGGAACTAAATGATGGCACATAGCCGTTCAATGAACTATCCGCCGTAACCCACCACATTGAGTGGAGGACAACCCGACTAAATTGAGTGAATTTTCTCATTAATCAGGAGATTAAATAAAGGAATTGTGAACCCGTTTAAGTCAGAACCCTTCTGGAATCAGCTTAAAGCCACGCAACGCGATCGCGTTTATATTTTCGACTAATGTAGCGAGCAAGATGCTCGCACTACGGCAAGGATTTCGTCATTATTGACATTAAGGTTTAAATGCCAAACAGCTTAACCCGGATTGAGGACTTCATTACTAGAGGTTTTACTAGCTCGTTCGGGATTGGGTTGTAAGGGTTCGGGTAATGATTGAACGGCTCCCCACTGGCTCATAAAACTTTGCAGCAGTGTTTCTTGTTGGGCGCGAAATCCTTCCAGGTTGTAACCCCTATTCATCGTAGAAAACCAGATAATTCCCTGCTGCTGCGTGGGTAAAGCTCCGCCTAAAGCGCTGACATTATTTAAACTTCCGGATTTAACAATAGCGAATGGGGGAAGTGGACGTTCGTTTAAAATACCTTCATCTTGTCCAACAACCGCCAAGACATCGCCAAGGCTCATATTATAAGGTTGAAGATATCGGGCAATGGCGAGAAATAAACCGGAAGCCGCACGGGGAGAAATTTTGTTTTGATCGCTTAATCCAGAACCATTAACTAACGTAATTTCAGCTTGAGGAACGCCTGCGGCGGCGGCGGCTTGTTGGGCGACAACATTCGCTCCCCCGACGGAGTTGGCGAGCATGTCCGCCATTTTATTATTACTATATTGATTCATTTTTTTGATCAGTTCAGCCAGGGGGAAGGAATAGTGGCGGATCAGGGGTTGGACGTTGCTAGGAGGGGTGGGGGAAACTTGTACCGAACCCGCGATCGCAACTTGTGGTTTGGGGGTGTCTGGGGGTAAAGTTTGATATTGGGTTTGGGCGGCGGGAGTCCAAAGTTGACTATTTAATCCTTGTCTGAGAAGAGTCCCTGATTTGAGTGGATCAAACTCAAAGTTCATGTAAAATTTGCCTGTGATGATTAAATTCCCCGCTACCTGCTGAATACCCATCTGATTCAGGAGATTACCGAGAGCGATCGCTTCTTCCCAGACAAAGAATGGATCGTCTCCCCCTTCAATCACTAAGTCTCCTTGGAGAACCCCGTTTTCCACAGCACCCGTTGCGCCGATGAGGGTGATGAATTGGTGATCGGGACCAAAGGTTTGTAATGCAGCTAGGGAGGTGGCGACTTTGGTGATAGAAGCCGCCGGTAAGGGAACAGTACCTTGATAATTCGCTAGCAGAGTATCCCCCGCTTGAATCCAGATCCCATGATTTTCCTGAGCAAATCCTTTGGCGGCTAAACCATTCATGTACTGCTCAATTTGCGCTTGAATCGCCGGATTGGGATTATCCGGGGAAGCGAGTGAAGGAATCGCTGGTTTTTGCGCCAATTCCGCTTCTGCTGGACTTTCGGCGACTGAGACACTATCGATCTCGTTTTCGTTGGCGGAAGGTTGGGAGGGATTAGATTGAGGGGAACATCCGGCTGTAACGGTTAGGAGAGTTAGGGATAGTGCAGTCGTCAAGGACAGGGGTTTGAGCATTTTATATAAAAAATTAGGAGTTCTCGATTATAGCTTCCTAATTTAACTTGTACTACACTCCTGTACAAGATTTATCCCTGCAACTATCAGCACTCATCCACCCGACTGTTGTCGAACAACGAACAACGAACAACGAATGACAAATGACAAATGACAAATGACAAATGACAAATGACAAATGACAAATGACAAATGACAAATGACTAATCAAGCAATTTGACTTCCGCAAGCTTGGTTTTCCCGCTCAATTTCCCCTAAAAAACTACGGAAACTTTTTTCGTGGTTTTGCTCCCAACGTTGAATAATATGGAGAATCTCTCGTAATAGATAGCCAGAACCACAGGCAACATAATCGACAATATATTCCGATTCCAGACTGAGAGACTCCAGAGAATTGCCGCGAAAATCAACCAGATAACCGCCGGCTGCTTTTAAAATTGGATAGGCGAGCAAATTATAATTATCCGAAACATGACGACATTCGACCATGAAATCAGCAGCGCCTCGGGCGATTTCACAAAATTCCATGGCTGAGTTATCAACTGAGCGAATATCTTGACAGCATAACCATAAGGGGAAACTGCCGCTCAAGGCTTCTTTTGCCCGATGATAGCCTGGACGTAAGTAGGCGATCGCGTCCTCTAGGGAGACTTGAGAGTGACAGTAAATCTGAGTGTAGTCTTGACTGTGAGCGTTTTGAAAATAAGCAGCAGTCTGAGTCCCATAGTAGCAATCTCCGGATCGTAATCCTTGCACATAAGCAAAATCGAGATCCCCTAAGGTGACGTCGGATGATTTTGCCGCGATCGCCATAACAAAAGACGGGTCACCCACTTGACGTAACCAGTTGGATGTCCCGTCGATTGGATCGACAAATATAGAATAGTTCGCGTGAGGATTGAGCTTTGGATGTTCTCCTTCGAGATAAAGGTTAATGGGATAGTCAGCTAAACAAGAGCGGACAATTTCACTCGCCTGACAATCAATTTCATGTTTCGCTTTTCCATTGATGATTGACTGATGTTGGTAAGGGAGATTGTCTAAAAAAGTGGCTAGATTTGCGGCAATTGATGAACAGATGGTTAAGTAATCCATAATTAAAGAACTCCTCTGCGGAGATCTATACCCTTAATCTTTCCGGTAATACGCCATGAACGGTAAATATTACCGGGACTGATGGGCATAAATTTAGTATATATGTACTACAGGCGACTGACTAATTTAGTCTTACTGGAGACAGTCGGCAGATTAAATAGCCGCTCTAGTTCTTGGACAGGTTGACGATGAGTGGTATCAACGCTGGGCATTTCCTGCCAGCAGTGTGAACAGAACCAGTAGAGGCGATGGTGGCTAATGTGCCGGAGTAAGGGATGGGAGCAGCAGGGACAAGTATTCATAAATCTTGCAGATCTTTTCTTTTGATGTTTTTTTATGTATAAATATTATTTTTACGTAAAAAGGTTTACTAAATCTTGATCGATATCTCTGATAATTTGTGATAATAAACCAAAAAAAATGTGATTAGTTTTACATAAATTGAGTGATCAATATCATGTTGAAGTGATACCAAATCCGCTTTTGTCACTCCTTCTACCTTGGAACCCTCTGCCTTGGAGCCTTTTGCTATATCATCGATCACGTTAGTGTCATCGCCAGTTATGTCTACCCAAAACTCTACCCCTCTCAGTATCTCAGACGCTCAAGCGCTTCTCGAACCCTTCAACTGTATTGAGAGTCAACCTGTGGTTTCAGACTCCGAAAAAGAGAAACTGCGGCAAGCCTTAGCGTTACTTGCCGAACATTCAGATTATCAAATTTTTGGTATTTGCGCGGATACAGCCGCTCAAGGTTTATCAGCGCTCAAAACTTATGCTCAAGCTTTAGGGTATCAACCGAATCTTGACCTGACTCCGATTGAGGGAGCGGTGTATATCAAATATAACGGCAATTCAGGATTGTGTTATATCGATTCCTATACGGGTGAGCATCGTGGTGTTTTAGTATCCTGCCAATCTTCCTTTGAAGGGGGTATTAATGAAATGTATGGTCATCTCCCCCTCGATTTATTTGCGTTGTCGGATTAACCGTGTAGAGACGTTGCATGCAACGTCTCTACAGTTCTCAACGAGGCAATCGATACTTAAAGTCGCGTTTTCCTTGGTAGTTGGTTAAATCTGCCAATTTTTCCAAACTCTGAACCCCAGGATACAACTGACCATTGATTTCCCAAGTCGGATACCCTTGTATTCCGGCTGCTTGGCACAGTTTAGGCTGCGGATTTTTCCCAGCCGGATTACACTCGATATAATCGATTTCGCTAAAGGCTTCTTTGCCAAATAACTCCTTTTGATCGTGGCAATGGGGGCAAGTAAACGCACCATATTTTTTAGCACCAACAGCGGTAAGATGACGAGCGAGTTCCATTTCCGCTTCGCCAGAGGTGGTGGTTATTTTCCAGCCGTAGGGGGCTTTAGGCGCAGTAGATACCTGAGGAATCACGCCGCCGTCTGCTCCGCCAGCCGTTGTCTGTTCACCACTCATGCCATAGACACCCAAGGTGCCAATCAGCGCTACCATACCGACAACAATGCCCGTGAAAAACAGTTGTCCCACATCTTCCCACTCACGCCCAATAATCGTCAGCACGAATAGGGCGATGGAGCAGAAGGCGGATACCAGGCAATAGATACAAAATGCCCCAATAACAACGGACATGAGATAGACAAGGTAGCCACTGAAGATAACCATGGCGGTTGAGCCAGCAAACATCAGCAGCCAACTGCCATCGTCTACTTGTCGGCGAAAGTCTTTGTTATCTGAGGATTTGACCAGTTGAGGGGCAAAGGCAAATACGGCGATCGCAGTATAGGCTAAAAAGCCAAACAAGCTTAGGGGTACACCAAAAAGCCAAGCATAACTACTACTTAAGACAGCTTGACAGTTGATGAACTCGCCTGTCGGACATACGGCTTCTTTAAATACCCCAGTTTCCACCAAGGTAAGGTAAGCCGTATCTAACGCACCAAGAATCGCGATCGCACCAATGATTGGGCGGGAGTGGCGATGAATCCAGGGAGCAGAACGTCGGCGTCTCATAATTTGTCTATCAGCACTAACAATTTCAGGAATAAGCGAGAAATTTATGGCTCACTCCTACTTAGAATGTAACTTGACCGAAGACATGGGTTTCGGCGACGCTGTCGTGTTAACACCACGTCGTACCGCTTCCACAAATTGACTAACGCGAATCGGGTCAATGGGTTGCTCAATTCGCCCCCGTCGTTTCAGGGAACTGGACACAATCACCCCGTCGGCGGCTTGCATCAAGGTGGGAATATTTTCCCAGTTGGCACCGCTACCGATAAATACAGGCGTTCCATTGGCGGCGGCTGAGGCGAGTTCTAAGTCTTCGAGACTGGGAGGACTACCTGTTGCCCATCCAGAGAGGATGACGCCATCAGCTAACCCTCGTTCGATGGTTTCCTGTACCGCCGTAGTCAAATTCGGTGATCCCAAGGGGCGTCCATGCTTAACCAAGACATCGGCTAAAATTTGCACATCACTACCGAGTTCTCGGCGATACCGCAACAGTTCGTAAGCTTGTCCTTCGATCAATCCTTGATCCGTTGCCATAACCCCGGTGAGAACATTCACCCGGATAAACTGGGCACGGACACAACTGGCGATCGCGATCGCGCTTTGGGCATCATTGCGTAACACGTTGATCCCCACGGGTAATGTGACCAAATTCATCAACCGTCCCACAATTAAGGTCATCGCACTGACGACAGCGGGATCGACTTGGTTTTTGGTGAAGGGAGCATCAAAAAAATTCTCCACGATTACCCCATCAACTCCCCCTGATGCCAGTGCTGTCGCCTCTTGTTCGGCTCGATCAATCACCGCTTTTAAACTCCCTCCCCAACGGGGAGACGTTGGCAGGGGTAACAGATGCACAACGCCAATGATGGGATTGGGTGTTTTGAAAATTTGTTGTAAGTTCACGTATCTACCTGAAAACCGTTCACAAGAATTTGAATATACTCAGGTTTGACAACCACAGAGACTCTCTATCTAACGAATTCGATGGATTGACAAATTGGATATACCATGGTAAATGACAGCATAAATCTCTCAGAATCCTAACCATCGCCTAATTCTTAAGCACCAACCGCTAAGTAGGGTAACGTCAGCCGACGCTCGCTAATAGTCGCCCTTCCCCCAGTCAAGCGTCAAGTTAGATTAAGTTACCGAGTGTATTGCATATATTAATAAAATTTTATATAAATAAGTAACGGGGTTAAACTAGAGCAACCAAAGAACATCCGGACTGGTGGAGCGTGGGTAAACTCTAAGACTATGCCCCTATGAATCGAGTAAAGCTGGGAAAAAATTAAGTGATCAGGATTGAATCAGCCTGAACTCTGGAGGCATTCTCTCCAGAACGGTTACAGGGAACTGCTCACGACTCATGCTTACTGATTAGGAGCGCTGGAAATCAAGCGCTACTCCACTCTAGTGCCGATTGTAGTAGATAACCGCATGGGCAACAAGCCAACCATTGCCATTTCTCATTTAGGCTGTGAAAAAAATCGTATTGATACGGAGCATATCCTGGGTCTGCTGGTTCAAGCGGGCTACCCAGTCGATAGCAACGAAGATTTAGCCGAGTATGTTATTGTAAATACCTGTAGCTTCATAGAGGCAGCGCGGACAGAATCGGTTCGCACGTTAGTTGAGCTAGCAGAAGCCAATAAGAAAATTGTTATTGCTGGCTGCATGGCACAACATTTCCAAGAGAAATTGTTGGCAGAATTGCCAGAAGCTGTAGCTGTAGTCGGAACGGGCGATTATCAAAATATCGTCGAAGTGATAGAACGGGTAGAAGCAGGAGAACGGGTCAAAGCCGTTTCAGCCGAACCCACCTATATTGCGGATGAAACAACGCCGCGCTATCGCACAACCTCAGAAGGAGTCGCTTACCTGCGAGTAGCAGAAGGATGTAACTATCGGTGCGCCTTCTGCATTATTCCGTATCTGAGGGGAAACCAGCGATCGCGAACGATTGAATCAATTGTGGCGGAAGCTGAACAATTGGCGTCCCAAGGCGTGCAGGAATTAATCCTCATTTCTCAAATCACAACCAACTATGGCGTCGATCTGTATGGAGAACCCAAGTTAGCTGAACTGTTGCGGGCATTAGGTAAGGTGGATATCCCCTGGATTCGGATGCACTATGCCTATCCCACCGGTTTAACCGAGCCAGTGATGGCAGCAATTCAGGAAACGCCTAATGTTCTGCCTTACTTGGATTTACCCCTACAGCATTCCCATCCAGAAGTCCTGCGTGCAATGAACCGTCCTTGGCAAGGGCGAGTGAATGATCAGATTATTGATCAGATTAAAGCCGCCTTGCCGAATGCGGTGCTGAGGACTACCTTTATCGCCGGGTTTCCTGGCGAGACAGAGCAGCACTTTAACCATTTGCTGCAATTTGTCCAGCATCACGAGTTTGACCACGTTGGTGTCTTTACTTTTTCTCCCGAAGAGGGTACACCAGCCTACAACTTGCCCAATCCAGTGCCCCAAGCCGTCATGGAGGAGCGTCGCCAGACGCTGATGGCAATTCAACAGCCGATTACGTTGAAGAAAAACCAAGGTGAAGTGGGCAAGATCGTTGACGTTCTGATTGAGCAAGAGAACCCCTCAACCGGAAAACGGATCGGTCGCTCAGCTCGATTTGCCCCCGAGGTCGATGGATTAGTCTACGTCCAAGGCGAAGCCCCCTTGGGGACCATCGTGGAAGTAGAAATCACCGATGCTGGCATCTATGACCTCTATGGTTCTGTAGTCCCTAGTCCACTGTTAGTTGTCGGTTAACTCGAGTCGATTCAGGGTAAGGGAGTATTGGCGATTGCCAACTCCTTAACCCAGACTCTTGATCACTGACGACTGACCTTAACCATTACGAAACACTCACAACAACCGTTAAATTATGACCCTTTCATTCAATAATCTGGGCTTATCTGAAGAGTGCCTCCATCAACTGGAAAAATTAGGTTTTGATACACCAACGGAAATTCAATCTCAAGCCATTCCAGAACTGTTGGCAGGGCGAGATGTGGTCGCTCAATCTCAAACCGGTACAGGGAAAACCGCTGCCTTTTCTTTGCCGATGTTGGAACAGATAGATACTAATGCCCGAGGCGTACAAGCCTTAATTCTTGCCCCAACACGGGAATTAGCCCGACAAGTGGCAGATGCCATTCGGGACTTGACCAGCAATCGCCGTGTCGGTATAGTCACCGTCTACGGAGGACAATCCATTGATCGCCAAATTCGTCTGTTACAACGTAATGCTCAAATGGTTGTCGGGACGCCAGGACGAGTGATCGATTTGCTGGATCGAGGAGATCTCAAATTAGATCAAGTCAAATGGGTGGTCTTAGATGAAGCCGATGAAATGTTGAGCATGGGCTTTATCGATGATGTCAAGAAAATCCTCAAGCAAGCCCCGAAAGAACGCCAGACTGCCTGTTTTTCGGCAACAATGCCGAAGGCAATTCGGGATTTAGTCAATCAGTTCCTCAAATCCCCGGTGACGGTAACCGTGGAACTACCCAAAGCTACCCCAGCACGGATTGAGCAACGGGTTTATATGATCCCCCGTGGGTGTTCAAAGTCCAAAGCCCTACAGCCAATTTTGGCACTGGAAGACCCCGAAGCCGCCCTAATTTTTGTGCGGACGCGGCGGTCAGCAGCGGAACTCACCAGTCAGTTACAAGCGGCTGGTCATAGTGTGGATGAGTATCATGGCGACCTCAGCCAAAGCCAACGGGAGCGCTTGTTGTCCCGATTCCGCCAGAGTCAGGTGCGTTGGGTGGTGGCAACGGATATTGCTGCACGGGGTCTGGATGTGGATCATCTCACCCATGTGATTAATTACGACCTGCCGGATCAGGTGGAAAGTTATATTCACCGAATTGGTCGTACTGGTCGTGCCGGGAAAACCGGAACCGCGATTTCCTTGATTCAACCCTTTGAACGGCGCAAACTGCACCAGATTGAACGGAAAGTCCGGCAGAACTTACAGGTGTCTCGGATTCCCACGCGATCGCAAATTGAAGCGCGGCGCTTGGAGAAATTGCAAGACGAGTTACGCGAGGCACTGGCTGGCGAACGGATGGCATCATTCCTGCCGATTGTACGGGAGTTGAGTGAAGAATACGATCCCCACGCGATCGCTGCCGCCGCCTTGCAAATGGTCTATGATCACACGCAACCGGAGTTAGCCGCCATCGAGGTGGATAACAAAGTAGAACGTCCGAAACTGGTGAAGCGTCGTAATAACAAATCAAAAGAATCGGTCACTCATAACCGTTCTCGGTAATTGATTGAGTTCATCCCATGTTTAATCAGCGTGGGATGAATTTGTCTTATGTTATTCGTCATTTGTCCAAGAGTTCTTGCACTTAGTTAGGGCGGGTTTAGTGACATCTGGGTGGCAAGCCGCGATAATAGTTAAACCCGCCCCTACAGATGTGCTGTGGCATGTCTGGTCACTCAAACGTTTTTTCGGGTCATTTGTCATGACCAAAATTCAGAAAGAAATCACATGACTCTGTCTGCTACCAATATTCCTCAAACTACAGATACCTTTGCCAAGCCTTGTCAATGGTCGGGTCTAATTGAGACCTATCGGTCTTATTTACCCGTCACCGCCTCAACTCCCGTAGTGACTCTTTTGGAGGGAAATACGCCTCTGATCCCTACCCCTGCCCTTTCAGAAGCGGTGGGTAAGGGAGTCAAGGTATTGGTTAAATATGATGGTCTTAATCCTACAGGTAGCTTTAAAGACCGGGGTATGACCATGGCGATTTCTAAAGCAAAGGAAGCTGGGGCAAAGGCGGTTATTTGTGCCAGTACGGGGAATACCTCTGCCTCGGCTGCGGCTTATGCGACTCGGGGGGATATGCAAGCGTTTGTGTTAATTCCGGATGGCTATGTCGCCCTGGGGAAGTTGGCGCAGGCATTGGTTTATGGGGCGCAGGTATTGGCAATTGAGGGGAATTTTGACGACTGTTTACGGATTGTCCAGGAGTTAGCGGCAAATTATCCGGTAACGTTGGTGAATTCGGTTAATCCCTATCGATTGGAAGGTCAAAAAACGGGCGCGTTTGAAATTGTTGATAATTTAGGGAATGCCCCAGATTGGCTGTGTATTCCGGTGGGAAATGCCGGGAATATTACGGCGTACTGGATGGGCTTTTGCCAGTATCATCAACATGGGAAGTGCGATCGCTTACCTCGGATGATGGGATTCCAGGCGGCTGGCGCGTCGCCGTTAATTCTGGGTGAACCAGTGGCGCATCCGGAAACAATCGCTACCGCGATTCGGATTGGTAATCCAGCCAGTTGGCAGAAAGCTGTTGCGGTAAAAGATGCCAGTCAGGGACAGTTTAATAGCGTTACCGATGAGGAAATTCTGGCAGCCTATCGCCTTTTGGCATCAAAAGAAGGAATATTTTGTGAACCCGCTAGCGCTGCATCGGTGGCGGGGTTATTGAAAGTGAAAGATCAAGTTCCCACGGGAGCAACGGTGGTTTGTGTGTTGACAGGGAATGGTTTAAAAGATCCAGATACAGCTATTCAACACTGCAACAACCAATTACAGCGGGGAATTGAGCCAACCACCACCGCCGTCGCTGATGTGATGGGATTCAGTTCAACGTGAATAGTAAGCTACGGCGATTGAAATCGCTGCTACACAAATGTATGCGAAGCCTTCCCGAAGGGTAGTCCGCCTGCGCGGACTGGATTATAACGGGGATAGCTAACCCTAATTTGGTACTATATCATGTCCGGTTGATCAATTGCGATCTAGGTTTAGTCTAATCAAGGGACTAAATCCCCCACTCCTGGCAAAATATAATGGGGACGATAGGCAAAATGAATTAAATTCTCTTGGCGGGTGACTCCGGATAACACCAACGCCGTCTCGATTTCTGATTCAATTCCGGCGATGATATCGGTGTCCATGTGATCGCCAATGATGGCTGTATCCTCGCGACGACAGCCTAACTTCTTCAGAGCATGACGCATCATTAGGGGATTTGGCTTCCCAACAAAATAGGCTTTCGCCCCCGTCGTCAGTTCCAAGGGTGCAATTAACGCCCCTGTCGCTGGCACAATTCCTTTCTCACTCGGTCTGGTTAAGTCGGGATTTGTACCAATCAGTTTTGCCCCGTTAATCACCAACTGCGCTGCATGTTCTAACTTCTCAAAGCTATCAAAACCGAGGCTGAGAACCCCCGTGTCCCTTCACTTCACTTCGTTCGAGGGCAAGTTTAACCGGGGGATGAAAGCTTCGACAAGGTTTTAACCTAATGTGTCCTGTTTGACTCCGGCATATTGTCGAATAGCCTCCCTGATTAGCTCGTTTATTGACCTTTCGGTGCTTGCTGATAGTCTTTTGAGCGCCTCATACTCTTTGTCTGACAACCTCAAGTTGTATCGTTGTATAATCCCATATTTGTGCTAATATGAGATTATATTAGCAGCATAGGATGAGAAACTCCAAAAACAAACGTGTTGGCTAAGTCACTGAACCACGACAACTGAAGATATAGGGTTGCACCAAGAAGTATAGATATATAGCCGTTGGTGCGTAAAATCTTCACGGTTGGAAGATACCAAAGTATCCATACAGCCCTGAGCTTGGTCGAAGGGTCGAGGTGGATAGGGCGTGTTGACTGCGCCAAAGCTTAAGTAAAATTAAGCTGAGAGATAAAGCGAAGTGATGCGGTTTTAACCCGTCACTGAACAACGTCTCAGAATCCACGTTTTTCAAAGCGTGGAGAAGTCAAAACTGCGCGTCTCGCCCACCACCACATAATCCGGGTTGGTATCGTTCATCGAGAACCCATCATCATACAGCGCATTTGTCAACCCCGCTTCCCCAATCACAAATGCACTTCCTCCGGGACATTGTTGAGCTAAAAATGCCGCCGTTGCCAAGGCGCTGGTGTAGAAATGTTCTTCTGGGACTTCTACGCCCAACCGTTTTAGCTTCTCCCGCAACTCCCGAGGCGATCGCTCACTACTATTGGTGAGAAACAAAAATTTCTTGTCCGACGCCTTCAACCAGTCCAAAAATGCCTCCACTCCTGGCAGTAAGCGGTTGCCGTGGTAAATCACGCCATCCATATCACAGATAAATGCCTGTTTGCCGCGTAGCTCATTCATGGAAACCAGGGACTCAAAAGCCTTGACGTCAGAATCAACAACGATGATACCAGCCTGGGTGGAGAAAAGATATTGGTCTTGCCCATCACCAATCACGACTCCTCAATCACCATGTTTCCCAACCGCAGTGCTGCTTGATACTCTCAGATCAAAGAAAATTGGCTATCTTGGACTAGATGTTTACAGATCTCAGCAAGGGTTGAGGTTTTTTGCTATGAGGGGATTGAGAACCATGTTTGCCAACAGGGTTTGAGGCTGACTACCCTAGACTTACTGCTGATCAAGCGTTTTTGAGACAAACGACTCTCAAGAGACGAGTGCCACAACTGCATCACTCAATCGGACTGGCGCTCAATCCTAATTCAGCTTGATCCTCATTCCCGTAACAGCAAAACTGTAGTTGTGGTTTCAAGGTGTTGTCAGACTGTCTGGGGAGTAAATCTGGATGTGATGCATCAAACAGCCTTCGTTAAAAACTATCCACAATAGAACACAACTTGAGATTGACCTATGGAAACTCGCAAACGGATTGGTCTACTCACCAGTGGCGGTGACTGTCCCGGATTAAACGCGGTCATTCGCGCTGCCGTTAGACATGCTACCTTGAGCTATGATTGGGAAGTTTTAGGCATTCCCTACGCCACCCAAGGTTTATTGGAAGGCAAATCAGTCTCACTGAATGTTCATGGTCTAGATAGTCGGGGAATTGACCCACTCCTGAGTACGGGTGGTACTATCCTCGGTTCAATTAATAAAGGGGATACCGAGGCTCAAGCCGAGCAGATTATTGCTGGTTATCAGAAATTAGGTCTGGACGCCCTAATTGTTGTTGGTGGTGACGGGAGTCTGGCTATTATGAACCAGCTTGCCCATAAAGGGAATATGAATATTGTGGGTGTTCCCAAGACGATTGATAATGATGTGGCGTTCACGAATTTAGCCGTTGGTTTCGATACGGCGGTGAACACCATTGTTGATGCCCTATCGCGCCTCTCCTATACAGCCGCTAGTCACGATCGCGTGATGGTGGTTGAGGTGATGGGGCGCGAAGCCGGACATCTAGCCCTAAATGCCGGGATTGCTGGCGGTGCTGATGTAATCCTGATCCCGGAAATTCCCTATTCCATTAGTGGTGTTTGTAAGCATATCACCGACCTGCGCGATCGCTGGAATCGCCGCTTTGCGATCGTGGTTGTGGCTGAGGGGGCGAAAACCATTGAGGGTCAAGAACGCTACTACACAGACTCCCAGGGTGAGATTCGATTACGGGGGATTGGAGATTATGTCGCGGATCAGATTTCTCACTTCAGCGGGGATACGATTGAAGCGCGGGTGACGGTTTTAGGTCATGTTCAACGGGGTGGTGCGCCTTCAGCCTTAGACCGCTTACTAGCCACCTCTTTTGGTAAAGTGGCTGTCGATTTAATTGCCAAGGATGACTATCAAAAAATGGTCGCTTGGCAAAATGGAGTTGTTGTGAGTATTCCCATTGATGAGGTAACTAGCAACAGTCCGATTTTGGTAGATCGCCATCATCCCCTAGTGGAAACAGCTAGAGCCCTCGACACCTATATTGGTGATTTTTAATTGACACCCTAACGGCGGTACTTAGACAGTTTCTGGCACAATTTTTTGTCTAAGTACCCCATAAAGGTTCAGTTGACGCAAGCTGGAGCAAACTATTCAAAATTACCGCTTATCCAAGCATTATTGCGCGAGAACCCAGGAATTTATTAGGGTTTATCCATGGCTAAAAGTCAGCGAATTTTAGCCATAAGTTTGGTGAGTGTTATCGTGTCTGAGTTCAGTTAAAAGAATTGAAGTTATTGCCGCGATCGCACACATCCAATCGACTACATTAGCAATTAGCTAACTCAATACAAAATAGTCTAGGAAAATGGGGTCAAGGCATTTGTAATTGGTGATACAAATCCTACCCTCAAACTCGATTAATTCTGTAATAAATGTATACCTGTAGGGGCAACGCAAGGTGTTAACTTAAGCCACAACCCCCTCACCCCCAGCCCCTCTCCCACCAGGGGAGAGGGGAGCAAGAAGGAATAATGATTAATATTGATAACAGGACTTACGCAGCCACACCAGATATACTGGTTAAGGTGCGTTACGCTTCTCAAACTCGCTCAACTCTGTAAGAAATGTATCCATGTAGGGGCACGGCATTGCCGTGTCCTTACCAGGTGGGGGGTTGCCGATGATACATTAAACACCAAGAGGCGTTTATAATAGTCATATTATTTATAATAATATGGAATAATGCAAGAAAGCCTTTATTAGTCATAGCCGTATCGATAAACCCTTTGTCGAGCCTCTGGTAACGGATTTCCGCAGCCGCGAAGGGATTGAGTTGTCGTAACCATGGATGGAGCGGTTTAGATGAATGAACTAAATAAGCAACCTCAGTTTGATGTCTTCATGGCTCACAACAGCAAGGACAGACCGCAAGTGCTGGAGATTGCAGAGCAGCTTAAGCAGCGTGGATTAAAGCCCTGGATAGACATCGAGCAAATCCCCCCAGGACAATCCTTTCAAAAGGTAATTCAACAGGCAATTCCCAATGTTAAATCTGCTGCCATATTCTTGGGGCTTGAGGGAACAGGAAATTGCCAGGAAGAGGAAATCCCCGTAATTCTTAGTCAATCTCGAAAAGCTAATATTCCTGTCATTCCCGTTTTGCTACCAGGAGTTAACCAACTTCCCGATGATTTGCTGTTTCTCAGTGAACGAAACTGGGTAGCTTTTGCTAGCCGTCTTGATGACATCAAAGCTCTGGATTTACTGGAATGGGGGATTACAGGAAAGAAGCCAGATGAGCGAGGTGAGAATAACACTACGGACGTATTCTCATCATCGACAGGAAAACCTTCAGAGAATGATTTACCAGAAGCTCCAGAAGACCTAGCTCTAGAGCTACTCCAGCGCCTCCGACCCCCTCAGTTTAAAAGAGTTATTTTTTATTACAAATTAAACGAATACGACTTGCCAGATGCTAGCGCTTCACAAGCTGAAAAAGCTATGGAAATTGTTAGACTAGCAGTTCAGCAAGAAGGAGAATCTCTTTCAAAACTGTTCAGCGCTATTGATAAAGCTATGAAGAGGTAGCGTGAATGTCTATTCTAGAAGACGAACTCTTGGAAAAGCTCATAAGACTCAGTAGTGAGCAATTTCAGGCAGTTGTTTTTCGTCTTAAAGATGATATTGAGGAAGCGGATCTTCCTGGATCTACTGCCTCTCAATCTGATAAAGCTATTGAACTCATCAGACTTCTTGAGCTACAAGACAAACTTCAACTTCTGGAAAGTACGCTTGAAAGTGCTGCCATCAAAAAACTTAGCTTACAATCCCCTGCAAGTCTGACTAAAGTCCAGGTAGACCAAATTGTTAGTGACAACACCAAGCTATTTGTCGGACGAGATGACGAGGAGCAGCAGCTCGATAATTTCCTCACAGAAAATTCTAGTGGAATGTTGTTGGTTAGAGCTGATGCTGGTATGGGAAAAACAGCTCTATTAGCGAACTGGAAGCAGAAGCAGCAACAGCAAGGTAACTGTTTTATCGCCTATCACTTTTTTAGGCAGGGGCAGGAGATTAGTGATGTCATTAAAGCTTATCGCCATCTGCTACAGCAACTCTATACATATTATGAACTGACCACGCCGCAAATACCTTCCGATCAAAATAATCCAGAGCGCATTTTTCAACTTTTGCAGGAACCCCTAAAGCGCCCCGACGGAAAACCACTGATTATTTTACTTGATGCTCTGGATGAAGCTTCGCCAGAGCGATCGCTTTCTCAATTCTTACCCCAACCTCTGCCTGAAGGGTTGTATGTGATTGCTTCGGTACGGGTGAATGAGGCAGAAAAGTTAGATAATAATTTACCCTCTTGGATTCAAGTTACTAAAGAAGTACACCTGAAGCATCTGCCATCGCCTGCTATTAAAGATTGGCTGCGACGGGCGGGTAATGGAGAGTTAGCAACTCTGGCAGAGGACGAAACTTTGGTGGCGCAGGTGTGCGATCGCACCGAAGGAATACCCCTGTTCCTCAAATACCTAATCGATGAGTTGGTACAAGTGGCAAAACAAGGTGAGGAAAGTGCAATTCGCAAAACACTGGAAGCAACACCTAAAGGCTTTACTAACTACATTCGTCAGCAGTACCAAGCCTTAGATCGATTAGAAGATTGGTCTCGGTTAGAGCTGCAAAAAATATTCTATTTTCTGACTATTGCCAAAGGGGAGCTATCCTCAGAGGATTTAGTAGAGCTGATGGACAACAGCCCACAACGACTGCCGTGGCAGGTGAGTCGATGGTTCAAAATTCGAGAATCAGAGGACTGCTTTCTATACTCTTTTGCTCATCCGAGTTTAGCCGAACGATTTGCCGCCCTGCCTGCAATCAAAGCGAATACAAAAAAAGCTCAGAAGGAACTGATTAACTATTGCGCCCACTGGCAGGAATACCATAGCGCTTATGCGTTGCGGCATTATGCTGAACATTTGCGGGATGTGAAGCGGTGGGAGGAGTTATATGCGATCGCACGTAACCCAGACTTTGCATCTACCCAACGTCAACAGTTACCCGATGAGCCTGATTTGCCTCTGAAGACGGTGCAGACAGCGTTGCAGGGTGCTGCTGATACGGATGATGCAGGTGCAATGGCTGAGTTTCTGTTAGCGAATGCACAACGAATCATGAGGCAAGAGTCACCGTTAGATGTGCTGCGTTCAGGCAATCTCAAGCGTGCCTTAGCACTAGCGGATATGTATGAGAGTGAACGCTCTGTACTTTGGTATCTGCTATTGGCTTGGGAGCTAAAGGATAAAAATAAGGTAGAGGAGGCACATAGACTTTTGAAGCAATTGCTGAAAAAAGAATTACCGCACTTTTCAATACATTTTTTTCCGCCGGGTAAATGGGTTATTTACCTTCTCACTCAAATTTGTCAAGTCGATGAAGATACCTTTACCATCCTATACAAACGGATTTTGCCTGCTAAAGAATACTATGATTTATGTATATGTCTCAGTTCGGAGGGCTATTTAGAGATCGCTCTCAAAACAGTTCAAGAAATTGACTGCTCAAGAAAGCCCGGTATTTCTTCAAACTCAATACCAGAGGTGCAAACAGAAATTCAAGCCAGAGATATATTAAATGTTAACTCCTGGTATCAGGTCAAGGCTCTAGTTGCTATTGCAAAGGCATATTTTGAGGCAGGTGACAGAGAGGCAGCACGCGCTACTTTGTCCACTGCTATGGAAACGGCAGATAAAATTGATTCTAAGCTCAATTCTGATGCTGAGCGTAATCTAGCAGAAGTTCTCCAGCAGATTGCATCTACAAGAGCGGAAATAGGTGATATTACTGATGCTTTAATAACTGCCCAAAAAATCCCTATAAATGTTTTCAGATTAGCGGCAATAGAAGAAATTGTAGAAAAACAAGTTAAAAACCATCAGCTTGACGCTGCTTTAAAATTGGCTCATTTAAACGATATGCCTGCATTAGAATCTTGGATTTTTAGAATCAATTCACGAACTGAGTGGCAGTCAGGAAATATAGAAAAAGCTCAATTCTATTTGAGAGAGGCTCTCCAGAAAGTAGAGCGAATTAAATACAAACTACAACAAATTGATGAATTTTTAAGAATTGCATTACTTCAAAATAATTTAGAAATAGAAGAAAGACTAGAAAAAGTTGAAGCTATCATAGTTCATACCTTTGAAATCAGTAGAGGAATTGAGGAACAAGATATAAGAGTCACAGCCTTAGCCAGAATTGCACAGGCAATAAAAGAATTAGGAGAGACTGATAGAGCGAGACTTACTTTCAATGAGACGCTTGATTACACGATACAAAACATTACGAATACTTGGGAAATAACAAAAAGTTTAGGAATAATAATCCATGCTCAGGTGGAGGTAGGACAGTTAAGTGAGGCTCTCAAAAACCTCAAAAAAATTCCCGATCAATGGCAGCAAGCCAACATACAGAAGGGAATTGCGTTAGGACAAGCAAAAGTGAAAGAATTTAAGGTTGCTATTGATATAGCACGCTCTATAAAAGAACGGAAAGTACGCTCAGAAGCAATTGGGGAAATAGCCATAGAACAAGCACAGGCAGAAAAGACTGCTATTCCTCTTGAAACTGCTCAAGAAGTTGATTTTATGGAGCGTCGTTCAATTCGTTTAGAAATAGCCAAAATTCTTTATAGTAGAGGCTATAGACAGGAAGCTCGAACTATTTTCTCTGAATTTTTGCAGGCTAGTCATATATTTGATAATCAGCAGGCACAAATAGCAGCGCTCATTGATGTTGCGGTTGCACAAGCTCAAATAGGAGATAGAGAAAATGCTCAACATGCATTTGCTACTGCCCAGCAGGTGACAAATACAATTGAGGATCGGCGATTTCAAGTGATGGAGCTATGCAGTATTGCGATGGCACAAATACAAGTTGGAGATAAACAGGAAGCAGAAATTACATTTGCTACTGCTGACCAGATAGCCCAGAGCATTCAAAGCGAAACTGATCGGTCATTTGCTTTAGAGGAACTAGCAAAGATTAGATTAAAGTTGAAAAATTTCGATGTCGCCTTCAAGACTGCTTGTTCTATAAGAGAGAGTAGAACAAGAAACGCAGTACTAGAAGAAATTGCGGTCACTCATGCAGAGTATGGAGATTTCGATACTGCCTTTGAGGTTCTACAATCAATTGGCTTTAAAGAGTATAGAGAAAGAGTAATCAAAGAAATTAAATATTTTCAGATTACAAAAGAATTTCTTGCTCAATTAAAGTTAGGGAATGTAACTGCTGCCTTGGAGATAGTACAGAAAATTGAAAGCATTAAGCTCCAGGCAAAAGCTCTCATAAAAATAGCAGAATCGCAAACCATGAGAAGTCAAACAAAAGCAGCACTAGCGATTTTGGCTGATGCTTTAAGGATAGCGAAGAAAGTTAATGAAGGGTACGACACCGAAGCAATTGAAGCAGTTATTCTCGCCCAGGCAGAAATAGATACATTACCTAATTGTCTTGAGTCTGTAAAAACAATATATAGTGCATATAAGCAAGCTGAGATTGTTGGTAAAATAGCGAGGTTGAAAACGAAAAATGGACAGAATGAAGAGATAGAGGTCGCTTTCTCGGTTGCTTTAAAAACAGCCCAAGAGATTGATTCGGAGTCTATTAGATCTCACACTCTAGGAAATATTGCCAAAGAGCTGGTACAAGCTGGGTTTATTGACCAAGCAATCAAAACCCTAAAGATGATTCGCACTGAGCGAAATTGGCAGTTGCCAGAAATTGCCGCTGCTTTTGTTGAAAAGGGCGATAAAACAAACTTCAAGCAGCTATTGATTCCTTGTTCTTACTCGTTGTACGCTGCTCATCGAATGTGCGGACATCTGGCGCGGCTATATCCTGAGAAGGCAGCAAAAATCCAAAAACTACTGAGTGGATTTGATTGAAAGATTTGGAAAAAATATTTTTGCCAATATATTTTGAATTATTATCCAAGACACAGAGAATAAGCTCATGCCCAAACAAGACCCCGCCAAATTAAAAAAAGTCTCTGTCAGCCTCCCATTTGGCATCGGCGGTGCGGAATGGGAAGCCGATGAAACCGAACGTCAAGCTGCTTGGTCACTCTACGTTGAACTGGTCACTCGCATCACGGTACAATCCCTAGAAGCCGACCAAGGACTGCTGCGAGAAGCGCTCAACTCACTCTATAGTATGTTTGCGATTACCCGGCAAATCCTCAGAGACGCGGGTCCCGATGTTGGCATATCCTCCAAATCCGTTGGCGGAATTGCCATTGCCGTTCTTAATAAAGGATTGCGCCCGTTTTTATCAAAATGGCATCCGTTATTACAAACCTGGGAAGTCCAGAAACCTGCCACAACGAGTCCTAAACAGCATGAGAAAAATTGGTCGTTAGAACCTCAGATGCATAAGGAGTTGCTCGTACTGGGAAAGGAGTTACAGCAATATGCTGAGGCGTTGGCGGCGATTGTGGGAGTGGAGGGATGAGGGAGATGGGGTTGTAGAGGTTTCTCGACATTTTCCCCCTCATCCCCTAACCCCTTCTCCCACCGTGGGGAGAAGGGGAATTGGAACAATTAATGATAAAAAATGTAGGTGGCTACGCCTGCAATATATAGCGCTACGCGCTAGGCAATAGGCAATAGGCAATAGGCAACACCTCGGCTTCGCTCGGTGTTTCATAGGCAATAGTGAAAAAAAAAGCTTACCTTATAAGGGATTGAGCGATTTTAATTTTTCTTCATTTGTCCTAATGTGTGTGCGTAGTGCTATAACACCTTTCTTGCTCCCCTCTCCCCGGTGCGGGAGAGGGGCTGGGGGTGAGGGGTTGAGCGTTTATTTTGGGCGCAAGCGTAAGAGGAAATTATGAGGATAGATTTTGATCAAGAGACTGAAGCTGTTTTGTAGTCAGGGAACTTTAGCCCTCTAAAGCTAGGCGTTAAAGCACTAAAGTGCTTACTACAAACAAAGCCCTTTTTTTGCGGGAAAAGGACGCCCGTCGGTGCGTCCCTACGATTCTAATCCACTATGCCGTATCTTATCCAAGAATAGATTTGAGCCGAAAATACCCAATCTGGCAGGCTGAATAATCGCATTCATTCAAATAATCCAACGGATGCCATTCATTATGGCTAATCGCTTCAAAATAGCTGCCATCTTGCTGTGCAATCTCCGGCTCTATATCCGTTACATCGGCATAATACATATAACAAATTTCATTAGTTTGAGTTCCGACAATATACTTCCCCAACAGCAAAACCTGAACTGAAAATCCCGCTTCTTCATGCACCTCTCTAATCGCCGCTTCCTCTGGCGACTCCCCTGCATCGATACCCCCAGTAATGGGACAAGGATAGAGTTTATGCTCTTGATTAATATCGGGAATATGGATACAAAGGGGCTGCTGTCTAATCAGAACCTCATAGTCTCCTCTGTTCCTCTGACGTTTTCTAATCGGAAATATCGCCACAGAATCTCGTCCCTTGCGTTCTAGGTAGTGATACCCCCAAGCTGTTTCCTTAACCGTAATCCAATCGGTACTAAAAATAATTTTCTCTTTATTCATCATAAGTTATACATCAATTGTAGGAGCGGAAGTGTAGGGGCGGGTTTAGCCACTCAATCTACTTGTTACCCATAAATGAACAACAAAACCCGCCCTGCCTCACCGATAAATGAACAAATAACCTGGCAAAAATTAATCCCTTATGCGCCATATATTCCATAGCTGATTTGGGAATGATTCTATGACGGGATTAGTGTTCTAAGCTAGGATCAATAAGTAGAAGTAGCATTACAGATATGCAACCCAATCTAACTCAGACAATCAAATTCAAAGCTATGATCTTGGGCATCTCAATGGGGTTAGCCCTATTCCCCAGCAAACTTCTTGCCAATGAACTGCCACCCTTACCCCAAACCAACGCTCAAGGTGATTATACCGCCTCCGCGAATACCTGGTGGAGTTGGCAGGTTGTTGATCCTGATCCCAGAGGCTTGAATTGTCGCGTCTCGCCAGAATTCCGCCAATTTTGGCTAGAAGACTTTCGCCCTGGTGGTTGGCAAGATGATTTTAATATCGGAGAATGGTCTGTGGTGCGACGTTTTCCTCAACAGACAGTTCTCATGGCTGACAACGCGCCTGCTGGTGCAACAATTATGAAAGATGAACGGGGTTTACCCTGGGTAAAGGTAATCATTGATATGCCAACCGCCAACAACCAAATGAATGACATTTGTTTCGTGCGGGCTAATTCCAAGTACATTCGCCCCGTTAGAACTAGCGTTCCTTATCTTTCATTTTAAAATCAAGTTACTACAAAGAGTTTTGTTGGGTCTCATTTCTTGACCCAACCTACTATTTTGTTCGTTCGTAGTAGGCACTTTAGTGCCTCTATAGGGATTGCTGAATCAGGATTGTGGTGAGGAACAGGGAACAGTTTTCTGATCACACCTTATTGGAAAGCAGAGGACAGAAGATTTCAAGGAAAAAGTATCCCAGGAATCAAGACGGTTGAACCTGTTGCCGTACCCAAGCGCGAAACGCCTGTTCTGCTTCTACTTCGTCCTGTTGAGCTTGTTCGAGAAAGTCGTAGAGGTTTTCTTTGGTAATAAACGGAAAAGTTAGACTAGATTCTACTTCCTGATATTGTCCAGCTTGCCATTGATAAATTCGCCAAATCCGCCCGTTATAGCGCCAAAATTCTGGGACTCCCAAACTGGCGTAGAGTTGTAATTTGTCAATATCGGTATGGGTGATATCAATTTCAACCACTAAATCCGGCGGTGGATCATGTTGAAGATCGACTTTGCGCCCAGCGACACGATGTTGATTTTGAATATAATAAGCATTGTCTGGTTCTGGACTGCGATCGAGGTCTTCTCATTCTAAGGTAGTCGATCCCATCGTTTTGATCTTTAATCCCATTTCGACCACTAAAATGCGAATAAATAATTTAATTAGTCGAGCCGCAAATTCGTGGTCTTCTAAGGGCATAGTAATCTCCCGTAAAGGTTTGAGGAATAATAGAGGCTGTGCGTAAGTCCTGATACTTGAAACCGACAAGAGTTGGGGCGGGTTTAGTCACTTATGGGTGCAACCGAAAAGATAGTTGTGAAACCCGCCCCTACATAAAACCAGGTTCTGACTTTTCACGCCATTGGGAAAAATTACAGCGCTTTTTTTTCATGGAAGGAGGAGAATTCAAAGCCTCTCTCTCTAACCCCCCTTTCAAAGGGGGATACTGCTGGGGGAGAGGGGTTGAGCTTAAGCACGATAATATCGTACCCCTACACCCTACTCAGGCTAAATTAGGGTCAATAGTGGTCATTGTCGATCAAATGAAGGAGAGGATTGGGTGAAAGCGTTGTTAATCATTCTCGGAGTGTTGCTGGGATTGGTGGTGACAGTGGAAGTCGGCTTGCGTTTACTCTTTGGCTTGGGGAAACCGCCGATTTATATTGCCGATGAGCAAATTGGCTATTTATTAGCCCCTAACCAAAAGACGACTCGTATGGGTAATCGGATTGCCATTAACGCCTATTCCATGCGAAGTGATGCGATTACACCAGAGCGATCGCCCTCTACGCTGCGGGTTTTACTCTTGGGTGATTCTATCGTGAATGGGGGCTGGTGGACTGACCAAGACGAAACCCTTTCAGCGCAGCTTGCCACTCAATTGACACCGTTCAAGTCCCAGAAGGCGTTTGAGCAAATCGAAGTGCTTAACGCCTCTGCTAATTCCTGGGGACCTCGGAATGAATTGGCGTATCTACAAAAGTTTGGCACGTTCAACGCCCAAGCTGTCGTCTTAGTGATTAATACCGATGACCTCTTTGCCACCGCCCCCACCACCATCCCCGTGGGACGCGATCGCAATTACCCCAGTCATCGACCCCCATTAGCCCTGATTGAGGCAATGAACCGTTTTTTGCCCTACGAATCTCCACCGGAAATGGCGGCTGTCCGGGCGGAAAAAGGCGATCGCGTGGGGTTTAACTTAGATGCCATTGGTCACGCTTACAGGCTTTCTCAGGAGGCAGGGGCGGAGTTTCTGCTCGTCATGACTCCCCTATTACGAGAAATTGGCGAACCCGGACCCCGTGATTATGAAATCAAAGCCCGAAATCGCCTGAAAGCGTTTACCGAAGACCAGCAAATTCCCTATATCGACGGTTTACCCCTGTTCAACAACGCGCCAACCCCAGAAACCTGGTATCGGGATCACATCCACCTAAGTCCCCAGGGTAATCAGCAAGTCAGCGAAGTCATTGCGCGATCGCTTGAGCATCATTTGTCATTGATAAGTAGGTAGGGGCAATAAAAGTTAACGGCTGAGATCGTCATTCGTCATTCGTCATTCGTCATTCGTCTGATATATCGTAGTGGACTGACACAGCTAAAATAGGGTTTTGTTTGTAGTAAGCACGAAGAGTGCTATAACGCTTAGCTGGAGAGGGCTGAAGCCCTCACTACGAACCAATTCTAATCCATCAATTAAGGTGTGCCACACCAGTAGGGTGGGTTGAGCGAAGTCGAAACCCACCAGCCTTAATTCACTACCATTCCGATTAAGACACCGCAATCATGGGAGATTTGAGTTTATCAGTCTCTCGGTCTACCTGATGCCAAACTTGACCATCCAAAGCCATCTGCTCCACTAAACTCGCTAAACGGAGGGCTTTCAGCGCCTGTTCACCGCCGACAGAGGGTTGATTTCCGCCACGCACACAGTTGACAAAATGTTCTAACTCGGCGTAAAGCGGTTCGATATTACTGGTGTAAACCTTTTCAATTAACCCATCTTGGCGATAGAGAACCTGACCATAGTCGGTTTCACAATTAGCCGTCGTTTGCCGATGAATCAGAATTTCATTATTGAGAAAATCGGCTTCTGTGAGTGAATTTTTACAATGGGCGGCAATGCGACGAATTTTGCGATGGGTTACTTTACTTGAGGTAAGTGTTGCCACAATGCCATTAGCAAAAACTAAATTAGCAGTGACATAATCTAAATACCCCGACTCCGAGGCATGGCTACCACTAGCCGTCAATTGGATTACGGGCGCATCCGCCAATTCCATCAGCAGGTCAATATCGTGGATCATTAAATCCAGAACCACAGATACATCATTAGCTCTGTGGGAATAGGGACTCATGCGATGCGCCTCTAGTGCCAGCAATTTCTCCGTCTTCAAGACTTTGCTAAGTTCTTGAAAGGCAGGATTAAACCGTTCAATGTGACCCACTTGCAGAATACATTGATACTCAGCAGCAGCGTTGACTAGGGATTCTGCCTCAGCGATACTGGCAGCAATCGGTTTTTCGATTAAGGCATGAACCCCTGATCGCAAACAGGTCATTCCCACTTCATAATGTAGTCGGGTGGGTACGGCAATACAAACCGCATCCACATAAGGGAGTAAATCGCGATAATCCTCAAAGAAGCGGACACGGTATTTACTTGCCGTGTCCAAACCCCGTTCTACGTTAATGTCTGCCACGCCTACCATTTCCACGTCTTTCAAAAGACTCAAAACGCGGGCATGATGCTGTCCCATGTTACCAACGCCAATCACGCCAATTCGGATTGGCTGCGGCAGGCTACGTTGGACATGAGTATCCAGATGTCTTTGATACATGCTATCTTGCACTCTTATATGCTCCTCCACCACGGGAACTAAGTCAATTTACTTATGTTGAGCCGCCTTAAACCATCCAGATAGTACCACAGCACCTTTAAATGTGAAGAATTCCAAAGATTGCCCCAATTTGCCAGATAACGGAAGTCTTTCGGACGGCTATTCTGTTTTCATTGTGGGTTTACGGTTACTTTAGGTGTAGGTAAATGTGTCAGTTTTTGGGTTGTCCATTTTGGGCAGAGGGGCAGAGGGGGAGCTGGGGAAGCTGGGGGAGCTGGGGAAGCTGGGGGAGCTGGGGAAGCTGGGGGAGCTGGGGGAGCTGGGGAAGATGGGGGAGCTGGAGGGGATGGGAGGAGACAAGGAAATTGTAGGGGCGGGTTTTACCGCTAACGTTTGCTTTGCACCCTGATATAACTAAACCCGCCCCTACCCAACCGTTCAATTATCACAAATGACGAATGACAAATGACGAATGACAAATGACAAATGACAAATGACAAATAACAAATGACGGGGGTAAAGATGTCCAAAGCTGTAGTTTTGTTGTCTGGTGGATTGGATTCGTCTACAGTTCTCTATCAAGCTAAGGCAGAGGGCTATGAGTGTTATGCGATATCCTTTGATTATCAACAGCGACATCAACGGGAACTCGAATCCGCGATCGCAATTGCTAAAGGTGCAGGTGTCAAAGACCATCAGGTGGTACGCTTTGACTTAAGCCAGTGGGGAGGTTCAGCCTTAACGGATGATACCCTCGATTTGCCCCAGACGCGATCGCTCCAGCAGATGTCCCAGAGTATTCCCATTACCTACGTCCCCGCCCGAAATACCATTTTTTTGAGTTTTGGGCTATCCTACGCCGAAGCGATCGGTGCTACAGCTATCTATCTGGGTGTTAATGCGTTAGATTATTCCGGTTACCCCGATTGCCGTCCTGATTATATCCAAGCCATGCAGGAAGTCTTTCGCCTAGGCACAAAACAGGGGCGCGAGGGAGAGCCGATTCAAATTATCACCCCGCTAATTCAGCTAAAAAAAACAGAAATTATCGAGTTAGGCAATAAACTGGGAGTGCCTTGGCAAGAAACTTGGTCTTGCTATGCTGGGGATGAGGTGGCTTGTGGTGTCTGTGATTCTTGTCGCTTGCGGCTTGCCGCTTTTGCTGAACTCGGACTACAAGATCCCTTGTCTTATGAAAAAGTTTGACCCGTCACCTTGTTCAAGGACAGGTTATGAAAACTAAGCAGCTTGTGAAAAAACTGGGGCAATTTAGCCGACGACTTAATTCCCGTTCCATCTGGATATTCGTTGCCGTTATCCAAGTTTTACTATTATTACTAATCTATTTAACCTGGTCCCCCACGCATTTAACCTTATTTGTTCCGGCTGATGAAGCCTCGGCTTGGCAGTCGTTAATCACGGATTTTCACCAGACCTATCCCAAAATCCGGATTAACTTGAAAACGAGAACTAACCTAGCAGGTGACATAACCTATCGGCTGAAGGAAGATTTTGTTCGGGAGTGCCAAGCGGGGAATTCGCTTTATGACTTAGTGTATACAGATATTATCTGGATGCCGGAGTTTGCTGCCAAGGGGTGTCTAGTTAATCTATATGAATGGACGGCTAAAGATACCCTCATCAACGAAGGATTTTTACCAAGTGCAATTGATGCAGGAGAATATAAAGGTCAGCTCTATCGGATGCCTTTGCGTTCAGATATTGGTCTCTTATACTACCGCAAAAACTTACTGGGTAATACTCAGCCACCTGCCACCTTACAGCAATTGAAAACCCTTGCCCAAAGTTGGCAAAATCAAGGGAACTCTCAAGGCGTTTATTTATGGCAGGGATGGCGGTATGAAGGATTGGTTGCTACCTTTGTCGAGGTATTAGAAAGCTATGGCGGATTCTGGATTAAGCCGGAAAGTTTAGAGGTGGGATTGGATCAACCTGCGGCTGAACAAGCTGTCCAGTTTTTACTCAATACAATTCGAGATAATATTTCGTCGCCAGAAGTTATCTTATACAGCGAAGAGGAATCATTGGAAACGTTTAACCAAGATCAGAATACGATATTCCTGCGCCAGTGGCCCTATGTATGGAACCAATTTACTGATCCCGCTAATATCGGCGTACAAGTCTTGAATCTTTCAAGCCATCCAACTAATAATAATTTACGTCCAAGTGCCTGTAATGGGAGTTGGGGCTTAGGCATCGCGAAGAATTCAAAACATCAAGATAAAGCCTGGAAAGCGATTCAATATTTTACCAGTCAAGCAGCCCAGAAAAAGTTAATTTTAGAGAAAGGATATTTACCCAGTCGAGAAGCGTTATTTGATGACCCAGAAATTACCGCTAAATATCCCTATTTACCGTCGTTGAAAGAGGCAGTCAAAAATTCAATATTGCGTCCTCCCCTTCCTCAGTATGATCAAGTCTCTTTTATCTTACAGAAATATCTGAGTAAATTAATTACTAGAACCGCCCTTGCTCAACGAGTTGATAATAATGAGATAACCAGGTTGATGCAGGAAGCCGCCGATGAAACGCGCCAACTGTTAAATTTAGATGCGATCTCAGTTCAACGTTGAGGTAATCAAGAAAGCACTATGACTCGCAAACGCTTAATTATTGAAATGGGTATGGGGGTAGACCAACATGGACAGGAACCCACTGTAGCTGCATCTAGGGCTGTGCGGAACGCGATCGCGCACAACGCCTTACCCGGTGTCTGGGAAGTTGCAGGTTTGAGCGATCCCAATCAAATGATTGTAGAGGTGCAAGTCGCCGTACCTTACCCGGATCAAGTGCGACAGGAAGAGGTTCTCGCTGTATTACCCTTTGGGCAAAAATCACTCACCGTACAATCCGGGGGAATGGTGGTTCAAGGTCGAGCCATTCCTGAACTCAATGATAAAAATGACGAAATGCTAATTGCTGTTGCCGCCGTTACCGTTTTCGTGGAAACTTAATCAAGAAACTATTAATTCTCTGTCGGGTGGGTTAGGCGCAAGTTCCATCTGGTCAAATAACCATTTAATTAAATATCCGCCAAAACTCACCCATAAAAATCTGAGTTGGGTATTAAAATTGACTGGCTCAATCCCCACTGATTATCAGCAGTCATATCCTAGGCTAGAGACAACATCAACAGTCAAATGTAACGAGGGTATATGAGTAAAACGGCAAACGAAGCACAGCTCCAAAATTGGTATAATTTCTGTCACTATCATGCTAACGCTGACTGGTACGGGACTTGGACGAAATATTCCCCGGCTGGAGATGTCATTGAGTCTTTTCAAGGTGTCAGAAGTTTTCAGGTTAGCGAAGATGGTGGTGAAATTCATCACCAGAATCACTACACCTATACTGATGGGACAAAGGAATCGAAAACCTTTGGTCCCTACAAAAAGCCGATTACTAGAGCCTTATTTTTAGATAATAGCTTTTTCTGGGGATCACCGAAGCTAGAACCCGGAGCTAATTTTGCTTTCGAGATAGGTTTTCGCCACGAAGATCGGCGTACCAGTATGGGTGTGGTTTGTAATGATCGGGGTAAATTGCAACGAACTACAGTTATTAGTGAACAGCTTGGTCATTTTTCAGAAGCATCGTCCAATCTATCAGCAAAAGAGTTGTGTGGTAATTGGATAGGATGTCAAAAAACAATAACGCTCGATTGGATTATTTCTGCTGCAATCGCCACCTCCTGGAAACCCATCGAACAGTTGATAGAAGATTATCTGACATTACATCTACCCAACAACGTTTCAATCAGTTATCCTCAGAGTATTGAATCTGGACAAGAGTTCTTGTTTGTTGTTGATTGGTTGGCAAGTCCTACTGTTTTACACCGGGGAATCTGCCATTATGACGCATCGGGTTTTACCCGTTTTACTCTAGAAGTATTCAGCAATGGAGAATAAAACAATGTCAACAAAATCGATTGAAGCACTGGTCAGAACCTATTTTACCAAAGTGGCAGCGATGAATCCCGACGGTTGGCTGGACGACTTTGCCGAAGATGCTGTCAGTCATGATCCGGTAGGACAACCTCCCACAAAAGTTCATGAAGGATTTGAGGAATTTTTTGCTCAGCTACAGGGAGTATTTAAACAACTTGAAGCAACAATCGAGCATATTTTTGTGGCGGGTAATGAAGCTGCCGTTAAGTGGACAATGCAGGGACTCAGTAAGAGTGACAAAACCATAACGTTTGAAGGAATCACCGTTTTTGAGGTGGATGAAGCGGGTAAAATCCAAAGCACTCGTGCTTACTGGAATCCCGCCGATATGATAGCGCAACTGAAACAGTCGTGAATTTATCCCCTGATTCTAACTTTTAAAATGTAGTAAGTAACTAGACCTGAATTTTGGGAACTGAGTAAAGATTGTAAAAATCATTAAATCCTGCTGCTCCCTGTTTTTTCCAAATTCATTGAAAATTGATTTTGTCCAACTCGTTAGTGATAAAGCTTACCATGGTTATTAGTGAAGTTAATACAGTTACTTTTCCTTTATCAGTGGTGTGTATTAACGTGAAACAATTATTTGGTAGATATACATACAATTTACAGATAAAAGATAAAGATACTCAGTTAGAGGATTCACTTCTAATTCTATATGGAGATAATGGCTCTGGAAAGACGACTATTTTAAAGCTTCTGTTTCACCTTCTTTCCCCCAGGCAAAATCGTGGTCATCGTACAGTATTGGAACAAATTCCTTTTGCCGAATTTTCAGTTTCACTTGCTGATGGAACTCATATCGTTGCTAACCGTGAACATGGAAAATTGACTGGAGCATTTAACATTCAGCTATCGCGAGGTAAAAATGTTACTACGGCAAACTACAAATTAGATCATAATGGTAAACTTAGAGGTGAAGATGATGGTTTTTTGCAATCATTGTCAAAGTTGCAAATTAATATTTTATTTTTGGGTGATGACCGAGTTTTAAGTAGTGATACTTTTGAGGAAGATGATAGTGATATTCTTATTCCCTATCATATTAAAATGAAAATGCAAATGCAAAAAACTAGAAGACTTCTAGTTGAAGATATGGAACAAGTTTTATCTAGACCTTTATCTATAATCAATTCTAATAGCATCCATAGAGATATCGCGCTGAGAACATCTATGCAGCGAGCTGAGGAGTGGATTCGTGAGCAAACCTTGAAGGGTTCCAATGCAGGAGCCGCTAATGTTCATAATCTTTATGAAGATATTCTTGCCAGAATTATTAACTCGGGCGAAGCGGCTATAGAGAAAGGAAAAGAATTACCTGATGATTTGATTGAAGATCTAAAAGTTCAAGAGAAACGTAGTGTGGATTTTTCGGCTTTTGGTTTAATGTCACCCCTAAGTAACCAAAAACTTATCGAGACATTAAAAAATGCTCCAGAAAGCACACATCCTATTATTTTGGACGTTTTAAAACCATACCTTGATAGTGTAAATGCTAGAATGAAAGCTCTTCAAAATACACAAGATTTATTGACCTTGTTTGTTGACACAATAAATAATATATTCTTTCGAGATAAAAAGATACGATTAGATGTGCGAGAGGGAATCAGTATAATGACAGAATCAGGCATGGAAATTATGCCAGAGATGCTCTCTTCTGGAGAAAAGCAACTCTTACTCTTATTTTGTAATACGCTAACGGCACGCGAACAAGCAACAATCTTCATCATTGATGAACCCGAAATATCCCTAAATATTAAATGGCAACGTCAACTTATTCGGACGTTGCTGGAACTTACTAAGGGGAGTCAAGTTCAGTTTATGCTTGCCACTCATTCCTTGGAATTACTGGCTCAATACCGCCGTAACGTTATCAAGTTAGAAAACCAAACTGATTAGTTAAAAATGGAGAGTGAGTATCGACATAAGTTTGAGGAATTGGTCGCTAGATATGAACTTGAGCCTGATTTACGTGATATATACGTTGAAGGTACGACAGACAAAGATTTAATAGAATGGTTTCTGAAACAGAAAGGACAGCAAGACTTTGCCGTATATGTAATCGATACAGTTGATATTCCGCCTGAGAGACTGAATGAACTTGAATTAAATAACAATAATCGAGATCGTGTTATTGCTCTTGCTCTGGATATGCAACGTCAGCTTTCAGAGATTCCTTCTCATTTAACTTGTATTGCGGATAAAGATTTTGATTGGTTGTTTCAGAAAAGTTATGAGTGTGATATTTTACTGTTTACCGATTACTCTTCTCTTGAAATGTACTTGTTTAATGAGAAGGTACTGGAGAAATTTATGACACTTGGTTTAGGATTATCTAACCTGCCAGTCAAGAAAATTTTAAATGACTTATCGAAAGTACTTGAGGAGTTATTTCTAATTAGGGCAACAAATGAGGCACTTGGTCTGAAGATGACTTGGTTAGATCTGGGGAAATGCTGTAGTATTAGGGGAACAGCTATCGAATTTCAGACGGAATCATTTATTACAAAATACCTTAACAAAAATAGCCAATATAGCAGTCAGCAAATATTCATCGCTAAACTACAAGAATTAAAAACAAATACGATAACCGAGCAAAGATGTAAGATACGTGGACATGATTTTATTGATGTTTTGTGTTGGTACATAAAGAATAAACTTGCCAAAAGTAGAAAGATTTTTCATGATCCGAAAAATGTTGCTGTAAATTTATTGCTATGTGTTGAGTCTGAAGAATTAGCAAAAGAACATCTATTTCAACGTTTACTGGAGCGCCTGAGTCCTTGAAATAGGTTGGTGTTAATGGACAAATATAAACTAAAATGAAAATTCGTTTAATCCATCGCAAAACCCAGTGGACTCTGACTATTCAGGGATGGATAGTGACACTGATTTGTATATTTTCTCTCATGCTATTCACCCTCAGCACGATCTATCCATTCTTAGCGGTTAACTCTCCCGTGGCGGCTGATGTCATGGTGGTGGAAGGCTGGATACCGGATTATGCGATTAAGGAGGCGATCGCACTCTTTCAACGCGGGTCTTATAATTATCTGATTACCACAGGTTTGCCTGTCTCCAAGGGATATTATTTAGCCGAATACAATAATTTTGCCGAACTCACCGCCGCCACCTTTATCACCTTGGGGTTTAATCCAGAACAATTAGTGGCTGTTCCCGCCCCCAATGTGATTAAACATCGGACTCAAGCTAGCGCCATCGCCCTACGGGAATGGTTATCGACATCCGAATTAGAGGTAAAATCGATTAATCTCTATTCGTTGGGACCTCATGCCCGTCGAAGCTGGATTATATTTAAAGCCGTATTGGAACCCAAAATCCGAGTTGGTGTGATTGCGGCTGAACCTCAAGAGTATGATCCGCAACAGTGGTGGCAATCGAGCGAAGGAGTACGAACTATGATTGGGGAAGCGATCGCCTATCTCTATTCCCTATTTGTCGATTGGCACACTTGAGTTTTCATTTCCTGATCTCGCCAAACAGACTATTCAAATCCTTCTAAATAGGGGGCAATATATTTTTGTCCTCGTTCAATGTAATAAGGTGAAAAAAGAGTTTCATAATCTTGCTTGACTAATGCCATGGCTTGCTGCATCCGTTCATGACCATAGACAATAAACTGGGCTGTAGATGTTGCATAATATTTTCGTTCTGATTCCTTATTATTTTCCTTAAATGCGCTTTTGTAGAGCGATCGTACTGTTTTAATAAATGCTTTTTGTTCGTCGTCAAATTCAAGTTGCCCTTCACTCGGAAAATATAATTCTGTTCGTTTTATAAAACCCATCAGTAGATTCATACATTCACGGGTCTGTTCTACTGATAAACATTCTTTATCGCCGCGACGAAATGCCCATTGAGTACAACCATTGGTTACTTCTAAAACTCGCAGTTTTGCAAATTTATCTAGCGCTTCATCAGAAAATTTCTCAAATTCTTCAATGTCCTTTTCTATTAGTTTTTTAAATGTCTGGTAATCTTCTGCGAAAAACTCTTTTAATTCTTGGATTTCGGCTAGCTTGTTCCAGTGAATAGTACGTTTTACTTTCATAATCAAAAACTCGATCAAAATACTAAATAACTACTGCGCTACATTTGTAGGATAGATAGCATCAGTGTAACGACAGCCATATCTGGCTCTGTTTCCAACGCTAACCCCAAATTGCATAAGTCCCGAAGCCGTGAGAGATAAGTGTATACGCTATATCATTGAAGATTGTAACCCGTTTGGAACCCCGGAAGCTTCTGGGCTAATCACCTATGTTACAGTTTTAGCAACCACGGGGTCTAATTCCTAGCCTTAATAGTAAAACGGAGACGTTACAACCGCAAATGGTTAGTTGTTAAACTTTGTTATAGAACAGACTGGGGAGCAGTCTGAAGGGGAAATCATGAAAACTAGACATAGAGCGATCGCGACGTTAGGACTAGCCGCTATGTTGGCACAGTTTGCCATAGCGTGCGAAAGTGAGGGGACTGGTGGATCAAGATCAGGCGTTGCACCGACTACAGAACAAGCAGCTACGCAACAAGCGGAAAGTACAACGCCGCAACTTGATTCACAACTTCAAGGCCAAATAAAACAAGCTCCTTCTGCGGTTCAACTACCACCAAAAGCACAGCCATCACCCGGTTCCAACTCTCTTAATCGCCAAATTCCAGAAGAATCTAACCGCGAAACCTACAGCACTATCCCAGAAAATCCCTTTTTAAAGGCTAACAGCAATCCTCTCTCTACGTTTTCCATTGATGTTGATGCGGCTTCGTATAGTAACGTGCGGCGCTTTATCAATGAGAATCGACTTCCACCCCCCAATGCCGTGCGACTTGAGGAATTAATCAATTATTTTACTTACGATTATCCCCAACCTAAAGCAGATAAACCTTTTTCTATCACCACAGAAGTTGCCGAAGCACCTTGGAACCCGAAACACAAATTAGTTCACATTGGTTTACAAGGAAAAAGCATTTCCACAGAAAATTTACCGCCCAGTAATCTGGTGTTTTTGTTAGATGTTTCTGGTTCCATGTCGGACGCCAATAAACTCCCCTTACTTAAAGAAGCATTCCGGTTACTCGTAGACCAACTGCGAGATGAAGATAAGGTTAGTATTGTCGTCTATGCAGGTGCGGCGGGGACAGTGCTACCGCCAACACCTGGAAACCAAAAAGACACTATCTTAGCAGCAATTGATAAACTCGAAGCTGGAGGATCAACGGCTGGAGGTCAGGGAATTAAACTGGCGTATAAATTAGCTCAAGACAATTTTATCCAATCGGGTAATAATCGCGTGATTCTCGCTACTGATGGAGATTTCAATGTCGGTATCTCTAGCGATGAGCAATTGGTTAAGCTGATTGAAGAGAAACGAGAGCAAGACATTTTCCTTACCGTGCTAGGATTTGGCACAGGGAATCTCCAAGATGCCAAGATGGAAAAAATCGCCAATAAAGGCAATGGCAATTATGCATATATTGACAATATCCTAGAAGCGAATAAAGTCCTAGTCAATGAAATCGGTGGAACCTTACTCACCATTGCCAAGGATGTGAAAATTCAAGTGGGATTTAACCCGGAAAAAGTCCAAGGCTATCGGCTGATCGGTTATGAAAATCGGCGACTGCAAAATGAAGCGTTTGAGGATGATAAAAAAGATGCGGGCGAGTTAGGTGCGGGTCATTCTGTTACCGCCCTCTATGAAATTATTCCTGTGGGTGTGAAGAGTGAAGTCTCGTTATCCGAGGTTGATCTCGTAGACTCTCAACAGAAAACTGATGAATCGATGACCTTTTCCGGGAATGAGTTAATGCAGGTGAAGTTACGATATAAGCAGCCGGATCAGGATACATCCCAACTGATTACCGCACCTGTTGTGGATAAAGGATTAACCTTAGCCCAAGCCTCGAATAATTTTAAATTCTCCGCTTCGGTTGCTGAATTTGGTATGGTATTGAGAGAATCACAGTACAAAGGGAATGGTAATCTTGATCATGTTTTACAGCTTGCTAGTCAATCTCAGGGAGCAGATTTAGATGGATACCGAGCCGAGTTTATTCGGTTAGTCAAGCGAGCGAAATCGCTATAAGTCGGTGGGCAAAATTAAGGTTAATCGCGGCTATTGTCATTGGTCATTTGTCATTGGTCATTTGTTATTTGTTTTACTCGCGGAAAAGCTAGATTAAGTAAAGGGCGACCCGTTCCAATTGAGTAAACACAGTTGTTGATTGGTGCAAGCGGGTCGCCCCTACAAACGCATTCTGTGATTATTGTCATGAATTATATTATTCAAAACTCAAATAATAACTACCCAGAATTTTCCCAGCAAGGTTATCTGATTCAGCGGGAATTGGGACACAACCGCAGTAGTGGGCGGGTAACGTACTTAGCCACCCATCAATCTACCGAACAACCTGTAGTGCTTAAACAATTTCAATTTGCCAAAACGGGTGCGAATTGGTCAGATTTTGACGCCCATGAACGGGAAATTACGCTGCTGCAACAATTGGATTGTCCTAGTATTCCTCAGTACCTGGATGCATTTGAAACGCCGGATGGCTTTTGCTTAATTCAGGAATACAAGCAAGCCTCCTCTTTAGCCGTTCCCCAATCCTTTACCCCAGAGGAGGTTAAACAAATTGCGATCGCACTCTTGGAGGTGTTGGTTTACCTACAACAGCAAGTTCCGCCAATTATCCATCGAGATATTAAGCCGGAAAATATTTTAGTCGAACGTTCCCCCCAGATTAAGGTTTATTTAGTCGATTTTGGTTTAGCGCGTGCGTTTGGGGATGATTTGGCGGCGAGTAGTGTGGTGAAGGGAACGTTAGGATTTATGCCACCGGAACAGATGTTTAATCGTCAACTCACGGAAGCGTCTGATTTATATGGATTAGGAGTAACGTTGATTTGTTTACTCACTCAGACTAAATCGGCTGATATTGGCAATTTAATGGATGAGGACTGTCGAATTAACTATAAATCCCTAGTATCGGGTCTGAATCCTCAGTTTATCACCTGGCTAGATAAAATGGTCGCACCTAAATTGCGCGATCGCTTCCCCAATGCGGCGATGGCGCTGGCGGAGTTGTTACCGATTGATGTGGTGGGAAATTCGCCAACTTCGGATCAATTTCAGCGACTCCAGTCTGGAATTACGCCAATGTTGGTATTGAAAGTTGGGGTATTGGCGGTGATTGGTACAGGTTTCGCGATCGCGTCTCGGATTACCAATCCTGTGCAGTTAGTAGAGACGCGCCATGGCGCGTCTCTACCTGAAATTCAGCAATTGCAGCAAACGGGTGAATGTGCTGGATGTAATTTGAGTGGCGCTGATTTGAGGGAAATGGATCTGAGAACCGTTGACTTGAGAGAGGCTAATCTGAGTGAAGCTAACCTCCAAGGGGCGAATTTGCAAAGTGCTAATTTAGAGAATGCCAATTTGAGAGAGGCGAATTTGATTGATGCAGATCTTAAGGGCGCTTACCTAAGAAACGCTGATTTAACGGCGGCAAAGTTGACAGGGACTAAGCTTAAAAATACGGATCTCAGAGGTGCGATTATGCCTGGTAATTTTACCCCATAGATAAGCCCTATAGAGCAAGTCTACCGTAGGGATTTAGTCCCTAAACGCGCCCCTAAACCTGGGGATAAATCCATTGAATTTTTCTGCCTTTTTTCGATCAATGTTTAGCCGGGAGTGGACGGTTCTCAAAGTTAGGATACTTAGCATCAACTTGATCAGCTTTTTTAGCAATCCAGTTAAAGAAAAAATGAGCCAGTTTTAGTTGCCTAAAAATCTGCTGCGGATCAGACAGATGTGTCGTGGGTAACTCTTGTCCCATTTCTTTCAACACCAATCCTAGCGGCACATTGATTTCATCCTGGAGTTGCAGGCAACGGGTAAAATAGGGACCGTAAGCTGCTATCAATGAGCCAACCCCGCCCCGCGCTTGTCCCCACCCAATGTAATAGAGTCCCTTGTAATCCTCAATAAACGAGCTACCATAACATTTAACCACAGATCCTTCAACGCGCTGAAGCTCCTCCGGTAGGAAGGGATAGGCAACATGATAGCCAGTAGCACAAACCATTAAATCAAATTCCTGCTCACTCCCATCGACAAACTCGACTTTTTTTCCCTGAAGCCGACGCACTCCAGGTTTGGCAATAATTCGACCATGTTTAATATAGTAGGGCACTTCATTATTTAACGTGGGGTGTTTCTCAAAAATGCGATGGTTCGGTTTAGATAAACCATAGTCTTGATGAGTTCCAAACGTCAGACGAATGATGCCGGACATCGCCAGCCGTTGAAACCATTCTGGCATCCACCATCGCAGGAGATCAGCCGTCGGCACTCCCATAAACGTTTTGGGAAGAAACCAGACGGATTCACGCATACTTAAAACACTCTTACGGCTTACCCGTGCGGCTTCGGCGGCAATATCACAGGCTGAATTTCCACCACCAATCACTAGCACCCGTTTCCCGCGAAGTTGATCGGGTTTTTTGTAATCTTTAGAATGAATAATCTCCCCGTGAAATTGTCCCTCAAATTCTGGAAACCGTTTGCACCAGTGATGTCCGTTACACAGTAATACGCCTTTATAAATCCGTTGTTCTCCATTGGCAAAGGTAACTTCCCAGAGATTGTTTTCAATCGGTCGGATATACTCAACAGTACGATTGAGTTCAATCTCCTCCCGTAACTGAAAATGATCGGCAAAACGATTCAGATAATCCCGGATATGTTGAGCGCTGGGAAAATCTGGATAATCATCGGGCATGGGAAAATGAGTAAATTGGGTAATAGTCCGGGATGAAATAATATGGGCAGTTTCATAAACCCCGTGATACCAATTACCACCGATATCATCACTGCCATCCACCTGATCATAGGCAATACCCGCCGCTTTTAGGGCTTGAGCCATACCCAATCCCACAAACCCTGCGCCGAGAATCAACTGCTTGTGACTGGTATTAACCTGCTGTACGGTTGAGCGAGAATGACTAACTTGCACCACGATTTAATCTTTTGGCAAACTCATTACTGATCCAGTCTAATAAGCCAGGAGTGTATCGTTTGAAAAGCTGGACATTTTGCGCGATCGCATCCGGGAAGACGTGCAGTTGATTCCGCCGAATGCCTTGAATCGTCGCTGCCATCACCTTCACTGGATCAGTTGTCCAGGAGTCTGGCACACCTTGATGCCCCTCAGCGAGTGTGCCATACCGTTTTGCTTGCAGAATGGGGGTACGGCTAAAAAATGGATAAACGGCTGTCACTTTGACATGGTAGTCCTTGACTTCATTGAATAACCCTTCACTAAATCCCCGTAACCCATATTTACTAGCAGAATAATGGGTCAATCCTGCGAGTGCAAACCAACCCGCGACGGATGAAATATTCACAATATGCCCTTTTTGACGCGCAATCATATCCGCCACAAACAAGGAACTTAAACGCATTGGTGTGATTAAGTTCACCTGCATCAACCGTTCCCATTCCGGTGCTGGAACTTCGTCCATGCGACCAAATACGGCAATTCCAGCATTATTAATCAAAATGTCAATCGGCATATCCAGGGCTTTGACCTGATGATACAGCGCTTCACAGCCCTCGCCAGATGACAAATCCGCCTCAAAGCAAGCCAGTACCTCCCCCGTGGCGACTTGACGCTGAATATCCGCCACCCGTTGATCTAGGGTGGGTTTATCCAAATCCGTTAAGATTAATCGGCTACCCGCCATCAATAACTGTCGGGTTAATTCCTGTCCAAAACCACCGACGGCACCGGTAATCAGAATAACGGCTGAACGTAGCTGGGTCATCTGTTTATTGTAGTAGGTTGGTCATTAGTCATTTGTCATTCGTCATTAGTCATTTGTCATTAGTCATTTGTCATTCGTCATTAGTCATTAGTCATTAGTCATTAGTCATTAGTCATTTGTCATTCGTCATTTGCTCCCTCCGCTTCCCCAGCTTCCCCAGCTTCCCCAGCTTCCCCAGCTTCCCCAGCTCCCTCAGCTCCCTCCGCTTCCCCAGCTTCCCCCACCACAACACTTATTCAACAGCCCCTATTTTAGGGGAGCTGAGTGATTGTAGCAGTAGCAGTGACCAAGGTACATTAATATTAGGCATCAGCCAGGGGTATTTTCTCAGGGCGGGAAAAACTAGAGGAAGCAGGAAACGCAGCGATCGTAACGATACAGGACGTTCCCCGTTTTTGTCTACCAATCCGTAGTGTTTAGCCAACTCCGCCACAATCTGCACCCGCCCGGTTCGTCGCATCACTGTAGAATCTGTGGTTAGGGCGGCAATCACTCGTCCGGTGAGTAACGGTGTTTCCCAGTTGTACCTCTCTTTTATGGCTGAGTTTTTCGGGTTAGCCGCCGTACTTTCATCCATATTGGCAGCAAACTGAGTAAACTTTTCTGTACCCACAATTCCGGGCCAAATTGACAGGGATGCAATATTCTGGGGTTTGAGTTCAATCGCCATATCTGCCGCTAGGCGATCGCACGCTGATTTACCTGCACCGTAGGGAGGACTAAAAATATAGGATAAACTCCCCCAAGACGAGATAGTACAGATAAGTCCTTGCTGATGGGGGGTCATCATCCGGGCGGCAAAAATACTGGCGACATAGTGGCTACGCAGCCCGACATTATTGCAAGCATCCCACAAACTCGGTTCACTCTCCCAGAACGGCTTTCCTGAAGCATCTGTTAAGGCTTGTACCCCGGCGTAAGCATTATTAACCAGCAGATCAAGTTGTCCCTGTTCATCCTGGATACGCTCAAACAACAAACGCACTTGCTCATCGTCACTGTGATCCACTTGCATGGGAATACATACGCCACCGGCTTCCTCAACGGCGGATTGGGTTTCCTGGAGACTCCCGGATACACCATTATCAGAGGTTGAACGCTCCAGGGTGCGCCCTGTAATATAGACCGTCGCCCCAGCTTCACCAAGCGCGATCGCAATTCCCTTACCTAGACCTCGCGTTGCGCCTGTGACTACTGTGATTTTACCCTCAAGGTGTTTCATAATTGTTTTTTTTAATAAGCATTTTTGGATCGCCGAAACCCTTTATATACCGTAGGGTAGGCACTGCCCACCAGCCTTGTCAGTGCCATTCAACTGAAAGATCTGACCCCTCCCGACGCCTCCGAGAGCAAGGGTAGGGGGACGGAAGGATGATCTAAAAGGGAAGAGGGGGATCTATTCGGGAAGGGGGCTGGGGGGTTAGGTTTTTCGACTTTACCAACAGCATCCAGTATTATCAGTTTACCCAATCATTTTCGCACTATTAGACCCCTAATCCTAGAAAATACGTTCTTTAACATTTAGAATCATTAGTATGCCCTACAGTAAATTTACTCTGAGTAAAGTTGTAGAAGAGTTTCAACTCACAATCATTGAAGGAGAGCGCTTTCTACCAGACGTTCCCCTAGTTCAGCCAAGCCCCTTACTCCAAGATACGCTAAACGAAACAATTCCTTGGGCAATCGCCGTGAGTAGTGAAAAGGCGCGTTCGGAAGGGATTATTAATCCAGTCTTATTAGAAGTAAAACGACAACTCAAGGGACAAATTAGTGTTTTTTCTGGGGAAGAGTTCCCCGTGCAGCCCGATGTTGACTTGACGGGCTATGTTGATTTTTTAATTAGTCGCTCTCCCGAACAATTATTTATTAAAGCCCCGGTGATAGTTTTGGTGGAAGCGAAGAAAGAAGACCTGAAACCTGCCCTGGGGCAATGTTTAGCAGAGATGGTGGCAGCTCAACGGTTTAATCAACAGAAGCAGCAGCCGATTTCAACGATTTACGGAACCGTGACGAGTGGTACAGTGTGGCGGTTTCTCAAACTAGAAGGGCAGTCGGTTGTCATCGATTTGACAGATTATCCACTACCGCCAGTTGAGCAAATTTTGGGATTTTTGGTTTGGATGGTGCAGAATGGTTGATAAGTGGTTGGACACAATTAAAGTTAACGGTTGAGATTAGGGAACACCTCGGACTTCGGCGTGAGCGCGGACCCCTGAGCCTGTCGAAGTTCAGTCGAACGCTTCGCTCGGTGTGTCACAGGGAACAGTAAGGAACAGGGAACAGGGAACAGTAAGGGTTTGAGGGCAATTTATAAAACTTAATACAGTACCGTTTTCTTTTGTCCGACTACTTATTCCTATCACCCTAAAGGTTAGGACATTCTGGGCATCTGTTAAACCTGTAATCTGAGTAATAAATATTTATTCCTTGATAAGGGGGTTGAGAAATCAACTCACCAATATTTACTCGACTAAACCTATATTGAAAGTTAATAATCGGATATGATAAAACCCGTTTGAACGGGTTTGAGCTTTTAGCGGTAACTTTAGTTCCCAGCTTCATTTTCAAGAAGACTTCAACGCCCAAGCCAGAAATCGCTCCGTGTAGTACAATGCCAACTGATTACTCACGCCATTAAAAACCGCATCAAAGGCATGTTCAGCCCAGGGAATTTCTAACCAAACAGCACAATTCCCAGCCGCTTTTAATTGCTCATAAAGTTGGCGTCCAAACTTTGCCTTAATGATATGATCTCGACCCGCGTAGACCAATAACGTAGGAGGCAGATTAGATTTAACATAACCAATAGGAGAAGCTTCCTGATAAAGTTCTGGTACTTCATCCGGTGTTCCGGCTAAAAAGGCGCGGAGAATCGCCCGAATATTGAGCGGGTCAGGAAAGGGCAAGTCATGGTATCCTTCTTTTAAATCTACAGGTCCGTAGTAATTCACCACAGCCCGAATCGGAATTGTATTTAGATGATAAGCCGCAATTGCTGCCAGTTGCGCCCCTGCCGATCGCCCCATAAGAGCAATTCGTTCCGTATCAATTTCCAACTCATGAGCATGGCTTTGGATATAGGATAAAGCTGCCTGTACATCCTCCAGTTGAGCCGGAAAGTGATATTGGGGAGCATGGCGATAATCAATCGCGATCACAGAGTAGCCCTGATTTGCCATGTAGCGGTTAAATGTCTCATTATTATCGGGAGTTCCAACTTGCCACGCCCCACCATAGATTGTAATAATCGCTGGATATTTACCAACAGTCAACGGTCGGTAAACATTAAGTTTAAGGTTGACCCCATCCGGCTGAGAAAATATAATCCCTCGGTCAATGCGAACCTCCGCGATCGCAATCCCCCGAAACGTATCGGCTAAACTAAAAGGCTGGGGACGCATGGGTGTCAGTGCATCCGGAGTAATTGTTGCCAAATCCTCTACACCCAAAACTTGCTGCATTTGAGCCGCAATTTGTGCATTCGCCCCTGGAAACTGAATTAACGGCAAAAGGCTGAGGATTAAACCCAGCAAGCTACCGATTACGGCAACATTGTACAGACCGCCTTGCTGTAAATTGAAGATAGCCAGCATTAGTGCGATCGCATTCACACCCAGCAGCCAAGAACTCGCTTCTGGCGCAGCCACGGCTAGCGGTAACATCCAAAACGTAGGTGCTGGGACAATCACCCAGAGACTCAGAAACACTCCGACTCCACTCAGGAACAAAGGAAAAAACAGCGAGAGTAGGACTATGCCTAACAAAACCAGTGCTGTTTTCCCTTGGATGCTTTGCCGTGTGCTTTTGTCCCAGTTAGCTTGAAGCATGGGATGAGAAATCGAGGATTACATTCTTATCCTATATCTGCTATGTACAACGAATACAATTCCAGACATAAAAATTCGGCTCATGTCAGAAAACGGTGATAAGATTATTATCCTATATCATTCTCTATAGATACAGAATTTTTGACTTCATTTTTAACAGTCACTGAATGACTCAACTGACGCTCTAACTGAACCGATTTTCCTCTAAGTAATTCTCTAGCGCAATCGCTGTCTACGGGTTTTGAAAATAAAAATCCTTGACCATAATGACATTGCAACGCCACTAAAGGCGAAACTTGTTCTAATAACTCAATTCCCTCAGCAACGACATCCATACTCATGGTGCGGGCGAGGGTGATAATGGCTTGAACAATTTCCGAGTTTTCACCTAACGCCCCAATTCGACTGATAAACGAGCGATCAATTTTTAGCGTACTAATCGGAAAATTATGCAGGCGACTTAAGGAAGAATAGCCAGTGCCAAAGTCGTCAATGCACAGGTGAATTTGCCGTTTTTTCAATTCCAACAGTAAATCTTTGACCAGTTCCGGATTGTCGATGACCACACTTTCGGTAATCTCCAACTTTAAACTACCAACCGCAATATTAGTTTCCTCTAATATTTGATCAATTTGCGCCAATAAATCCGGTTGCGTAAACTGTTTACAGGACAAATTAACATTCATCGTCAAGGGTTGGGGACTTTGAAATTGCTGCTGCCAAATACTGAGTTGGCGACAAGCTTCCCGCAGTATCCACCACCCCATGGGAAGAATTAATCCGGTTTCTTCAGCGATGGGAATAAACTCGGCGGGAAAGACTAAACCGCGTTGCGGATGTTGCCAACGTAATAACGCTTCAAAGCCAGTAATTTGATGAGTGAGTAGGGAGACAATGGGTTGATAATGAACTTGAAATTCTTGCCGTTCAATCGCACGCCGCATATCGGTTTCTAGCTGTAATCGATCAACCGTGCGACTCAACATCTGGTTATCAAAGATAGCATAGCCCGGTTTGCCTTGGGAACGGGCGCGATGCATGGCGGTATTGGCGTTACGGAGTATATCTTCAGGCGATAAAATCCTGCGATCGCGATTCGTATTTAGGGCAATGCCAATGCTGGTTGTCATGAACACGTCCCGCCCTTCTAGATTAAACGGTAATGTCAAGGTTTGCTCGATCGCATCTGCCACTTGAATGGCATCACAAACCCCCTGAATCCCCTCTAGCAGGATAGCGAACTCATCTCCGCCTAAACGGGCAATGGTATCCGTGGGACGCAAGCAGTTTTGTAAGCGCTGTCCAAACTCTTGCAGCACTTGATCCCCCAAATGATTCCCCAAACTTTCGTTCACCACTTTGAAGCGATTGAGATTGAGTAACACCACGGCAAATCGATAGGATGGAGAATCTCGGTTCTCCCCTTGACTCGGTTGGGCGCGTCGTCCGGCTTGCTGCAAGCGATCCATGAATAAGGCGCGGTTCGCTAGTCCGGTGAGGCGATCGTAAAAGGCATTAAACAATAATAGTTCTTCTGCCCGTTTGCGATCAGTGATATCTAAGGCATAAATGCGAATGCACTCAATTTCGGGAACGTAATGCAGGACTTGTTCATAAACAATTTCCCCAATTTTTACCTCGCGTCTCAAGGAACTTTGCTGCTGCATCAATCGAATCATCGAGGGCATTTCTGCCAAAAATGGATGTTCAGCTTCACTCTCTAATAATTCAGGCAACAAGCGCATGGCTTCTGGGTTAAGATAACGCACCCGCCCTGCTAAATCAATTTCGACAATGGGATTGGGGGTCAATAGGGGAAACGAGGCTAAACGGGCTGTTTCTTGATGGGTGAGACAATGTTCGTTTTGATCCCGTCCGATGGCAAAAAAGAAGTCAAGTTCACCAGTTTTCTTAAAAACCTGTTGGCTACGCCATTCTACCCAAAGTTCTCGACCCTCTTTGGTCAGGACTCCGGTTTCATGGACGGTGGGCGATTTTAATTCTGACTTTTCATCAGGAGTTTTGATTAATTTGGCAAAGGGTTTGCGGTCAACGTCTCGAATAAATGTGGTCACAAAATCCGTTCCCTTCACTTCATCCAGGGTATAACCCAACGCTTCCAGTAATCTGGGATTCATCATCCGAGTTTTTCCCTGGGGATCGATGGCGACAAAAAAGCCACCATGGGTTTCGACTAAATTTTGATTAAATTCCTGTTGCTGGTGCAGTTGTTCGGTTAACTGTTGGCGTTCCATCACCAACCCCAACTGTATCGCGATCGCACTCACCCATTCCATCCATTGGCGATCGCCAGGATGAGAGTGGCGGGTAAAAAATGTTAAGACAGCGAGTACCCGATCATCGAGGAGAATGGGGATAGCGCCTCCAGCTTGAAACTCTTGCGGCTGATCCGTGGCGCTAAGCAGAGTGAATTCGGCATCCGGATCAATCCTATTTGCCTTGGTTTGGTCAATCCATTCTGGTTGTTTTGATTTCCACACCCGTCCAGGTAAGCCGATATTGGGAGAAAATGTCAGTGTCTCTCGTATGTGTCGAAAGGATTGTAGTTGAGAGGGATCACCAGACCAGGCTTGGCTACAGGTTAAACTGTGAGAATTAGGCGTCGGCAGCCATGCTTCACCATAATCCCAATGGGTCACTTCACAGACACGATGCAGCACCAGATCCAATGCTGAGTGAAGATCTGGAACGTTGGCGATTGCCGGAATCAGAGATTGCAACAGACGGAATTGTTCGGACATGCACTAAAATCCTTTTATCATAGATGCTTTCACGGAGCGCGATCGCGATCGATATTGATATCGATGTGAATAATCGCACTTGTTTGATGCTCTACGATAGATGCAGCCCTTACATCCAGCCTTAGCCAGAAGATTTTGGGCAATAAGTCGGTTGGGTCAGATCTAGAGTTTCTAAATGTCTGAGTCCTGACGGGGAAACGTTCTGTCTAGTTCCTAGCTGTCACTGACTTGGAACATCGCCGTTGTTTGGTCGTTGGCTCGGCGATCGCTCCTTATTTTGACTTAGCCCACCATTTGCTTATTTTCTATTGTTATGAATAATTCAGTATTTCTTTGTATTTTCAATCACTGGGTCAATTGATTTACATCACAATGACGATGTGATTTTTATAAAGGAAACCGCCTAAATTACCCTAAATTAACCCTCTCAGAAATTCTAAGTTTGATGAAGATAAACGGCGAGACTACTGCATTCAATGTTTAAGAAAGATTTATCCGATTACTTCAATTATACGGCTTAGGGGTGATGAAGTCTGGCGATTCAATCCCTAATTTCACGTTAAGGATCTCCCTATCCTATCCATATTGTTTACAGGTTCATCCTGGTAGGGCGACAGGACAAGGGTTTGAGGCTATTTTTACCATGACTTCAACGGTAGTGATATCACCATTGCACCTCTAGATAACTCGGTGTAGCGTTGCTGGCACATAGCTTGAAGCCGATCCCAGACCTGTTTTGTATACCGTTGGGCTTCTTGCTGAATCAATGACCAGAGAAGGTTTAGGGCTTCTCGGTTGGGACAGAAGCGGATCAGAGTACGGCAAGCCGCGATCCATTGTTCGAGATTGCGATAACTCACAAAATAACCACCCCGTCCTTGGATATGTACCCAAAGAACATTGTGCCATTTTTCCCAGTTGAGGATGCGTTGGGGATCAATATTCAAGTATTTGGCGATTTGGTTGAGAGTGATAACAAAGGTTTGGGGATTAATACGGTGTCGGATTCGCATCATGGCTATTTTTGGGTTTTCGATGGGGTTTGATTTTTCCCCCTTCCCGAATTGAGAAGGAGGTTAGAGGTGAGATCTATTCATTAATCGATCCGAAGGCGGCGGTAGAGAACACTCATCACTTCGCCAGGATTCTGGGTGGGTTGGGGCTTACTCCACTCGCTGACGTGGGCGTAGCCGAGGCGATAGAAGGTGTGAATGGTGCGGGTGACGCCTTGGGGTGAACTGATAACGATCACTTTTAGAGGGTGTCGGTTGTCTGGCGGGGGCGTAGATGATAGAGGGGTTGTGGGATTGGGAGTTGGGGAGGAATCGCGGATAAAGTCTTGAGTCATTGGAGTTGTCCTAATTTTTGTGGTTTGTGTTCGTTTTTATGAACACAAGGTCAGTTTAGCACAAAGTTCATAGTTATGAACATTTACTGAGTCATAAGCCTCTGACACTATAGAAACCATGGGAAAAGCAGGTGAAGCGCTAAGGCAGGTATTGCAGACGTACAAAATCAGCCAAAATAAATTGGCGGTGACAATGGGTATTGGTCGATCAACGGTTCACTACTGGTATCAAAACACTCAAGATCCGTCCGCTGAGGCAGTCTTGGAAATCAGGAAGGCACTGCGGAAGATTGATCCGGCGGCGGCGCAAGAGTTTATTCGGCTGTATTTGGATGAGTCAGATGAGGATGAATAGTAGTTTTGGGGATTAAGCGATCGCTATCTTCTGTCATGGAATGATGCAATCGTGGTTTTTAATGGTCTACTTATAGCTGCTCATAGCCTAATTTATTAAGGAGCCGTTGACTCAGTGGTTAGGGTTTGCCACAATTCAGAGTCATGGGACAAGCAGGCAAAGCCTTGAAAAAGGTGCTGGAAACGTATGAAATTAGTCAATATCGATTAGCGGCAGAATTAGGGATTGGACGCTCCAATGTATACCGTTGGTTGACACTCCCCCTTTTAGAAAAAGGGGGATTCTGCGGAACTCACATTCCACATATCCTGAGAAAACAGTTCTAATTGTCTTCCTAGGTTCCCAGGCACACGACGTTTACCCTTGCGGGTGTCGTGTTTTCTCCCTTTAGGCGTTGTTAATTCAACGCTGGGCGTTTCAAACAGGGTTAGCTGTTTGGGTTTCCCACAGTCCGTGGGTACCTTTTTTGTTACTAACTTTAAGCCGTGTTCAACAACGGCTTTACGCTTGATATTTCGTGCAGCTTGCTTATCGGCATGATCAAAATGCCCACACTCAGTACAGATAAACCGCTCTCTGTCCCGGTTTGCTTTATCAATATAACCACAGGCGCTGCATTCTCTGGATGTATTCCGTGGGTTAACTTTGAGCAAAACCTTTCCCGACTTCGCAGCCGTGTACTGAATCTTGTTGATCAACTCTCCCCAGGAAGCATCTAGGATGGAGCGATTTAAACCCCGTTTAGCTGATTGACCATTAGCCAAGAAGCGTCCGGTTTTTTCGTCTGGCTTAGGTTTACACCGCCTAACCATTCCTTGAATGTTGAGATCTTCTACTACAACGGCATCGGCTTTTTTGACCAGTTTATTGGCAACCTGCCACTGGTAGGCATTTCTGCGCTTCCTGACTTTACTGTGTAGCTTGGCTACCTCAGCAGCTCGTTTCTTACGGTTAGCAGAGCCTTTCTTAGTCCGGCTGACACGCCGTTGGCGAATCGAGAGAGTCCGCTTAGTCTTCTGGTTAGTGGCAAACCTGGGGTTGGGAATATCACTCCCATCGGAACAATGCACCAACTTAGTTAAGCCCATGTCCAGCCCAACCGCCGTTTTAACCTCGGAGGTTGGTCGAGGGGTAGCCATTGGGACTGACTTGTCCACCATCCGTACCGAAATGAACCATCCATCGGTTCTGCGGCGAATCGTTACACTCCTGATGGCAAATCCATCGGGAATAGGGCGGGAATTGAAAAAGCGCATCCAGCCGATTTTAGGCAGATAGACCTTACTTCCCTTGAACTTAACCCGACCCGGCTTATACTCAAACGACCGGAAGTTACTGCGGTTTTTAAATGCCGGAAAACCTCGCCCATCAAAGAAATTTTTATAGGCAGTGTTTAACCGGGCAATATTGCGTTGCAATACGTCCGAGTCGATTGATTTATACCAAGGACGGGCAGTTTTAAGGTCTACCAGTGCGGCATCCTGAATTGTGCCAGCATTGCGTTTTTTGCCGCTATTTTGCCAGGGATTACCCGTCGCACCATTTTTAACGATGCAGCAGGTTAAAGGGTAAGCTTCGGCTTGAGTCTTTAAACTACAATAGGCTCCCTGGATAAACTGCTGATGATAGGTTTCAATTCGGTCAGCTAAACACCAGTTGTAGGTACTTCTGAGCATATCGAGCCAAGACTGCATCTTGGCAGACTGGCTGCCAGATGGACGCAGTTTGTAAACGTAGCTCAAAATCATAGTAGAGTCGTGTTAATATAGTTTTTATACTAACACATTTACCTGTTATTGTCATGCCAAGTTTAAATAAATAATAGGTTGCCTGTTGCAGTATCCGCGATCGCTTGTATCCAGGCACTACCTGTTTCCGGTATATAATGTTTGACTAGGGCGCTGGTATCCAGGAAGTAATTTATTAAAACACTCATTCATAAGGATGCTGAATTACATAAACTGGTTTTAGATGATAGTCCTAAGAGATATATTCGCTTTGCTGATCTTGAATTAGATCGATTTCCAGCTCAACGCTCTGCTCATAATTGGACATCCAGTACAAGAGTGTTACTCTTTGAGTTTGCTAATTCCCCTAAGAGTCTATCCTTAGTCCTAGATATTGGACCGGGAGATATTGAATCAGTTCACTGATCACTCTATGAAATGTCTCAAAAAAATCTGCATATATTTAACAAAATTAAGCTCCAGGAAAAATGGATGCTTATTTACAGGAAAAATATTCTTGAAGGCATTGATTATGAAGTCACTGATAGTGATGAATTAAAAAATAAAGTACAAGCCGTTTGGGAGAATTTTCTCAGCAGCGATTTGCCAGTTATTCGAGAGCTAAAAACTAAATTGTTTGAGGCTGAATTGTCATCCCCACTCTTACCTGAATCCTGACTTCTATAGAGTAAGTAATTGAGCAACGGTGCGTTACGCTTTGCTAACGCACCCTACAATTTGACTTGTTTATAATGCGTTCAATATGTGAGTTTAAATTGCTTAAAATATTTATACTGTAAGCTTTAGGTTATGGATATTTATCCCAAGCTATACTTCCCGGAGAGCCGAATTTATCCGGCTGTATTTAGATGAGTCAGATGAGGATGAGTAGGGGCGCATAGACGTGCGCCCTTATAGCGACGAATTTTGGGAGTTAACGTTACTATATTTATCGGCTGAGTTTGATGAGTGTATAAATGTTTTAGGGATAATTATAAGGACTTCTACCCAAGTAATCCGGGTAATAAATAATAGGTTACCTGTTGCCGTATCCGCGATCGCTTGTATCCAGGCACTACCTGTTTCCGGTATATAACGTTTGACTAGGGCGCTGCTATCCAGGAAGTAAGCATTTACCATTCGCCCCGATCCTCTGTAATGATTTCAGACAAGGGCTTACCTGGCATAGCTTTCAGTTTTTCGGTCAATTCTTGCCAAGTAGCTTCACAGACAGGTTCAACATCGCTTCGATGAGGAGGAGGGGTAACCAGTCCAGCCGCCGTTAAGGATTGGCTGATACGTTCAAGTTGAGTTACTGAATCTTCAGGCAAAATCTGAATCTGCACGGTTTGATGTTCTTGCAGGGGCAAGGGAGTTAAGGGGCGCAGCACTCCATTTTCGTAGATGGCGGTAATAGTTTCAGGCATTATTGATGAAGTAAGACAGTGGCTATGACTATTCTAGAGCAACGGTGCGTTACACTTCGCTCTCCTCACCCTACAATTTGACTTGTTTATAATGGTGCAAGATGTGAGTTAAAATTGCTTAAAATATTTATACTGTAAGCTTTAGGTTATGGAATTTTATCCCAAGCTATACTTCTAGCCACCCAACCTTAGGGGAGGTTATACAAGCGAATTTGATACCAACAAATAAGGTGGGCAATGCCCACCCTACAAATTAACTACAAATCAACCTTTCACGCAAACTACCTGCTTTAACGTCGCCACCACCTCCACCAAATCTGCTTGATTATTCATCACTTCATCAATCGGTTTATAAGCGCCGGGAATCTCATCCAAAACCCCGCCATCTTTGCGACATTCAACTCCTTGAGTCTGTGTCACCAAATCATCCAGGGAAAACTGTTTCTTTGCCTTTTTCCGAGACATCAAACGCCCTGCGCCATGGGAACAACTGCAATAACTTTCATGATTCCCTTTCCCCTTGACAATAAACGACTTTGCCCCCATCGAACCCGGTATAATCCCGTAATCCTCTTCACGCGCCCGTACTGCACCCTTGCGCGTGACGTACACATCTTCCCCAAAATGGACTTCTTTCTCGGCATAATTGTGATGGCAATTCACCTCTAACAATGGCTTGATTGGCTTACCTCCCGCCAAATATTTTTCCACAATTCGCTTAAAACGCGCCATCATTACATCGCGATTGTAACGGGCATAATTTTGCGCCCATTGTAAATCTCGCCAGTAGGCGGCAAATTCTGGGGTTCCAGCAATAAAGTAGGCTAAATCCGGATCAGGTAAGCGATTTTCTGCCAGTTTCGCTAATTCCTTCGCGGTGCTAATGTGGCATTGCGCCAAGCGATTGCCAATATTACGAGAACCAGAATGTAGCATTAACCACACGGAATCCTCTGTATCGAGGCACAGTTCAATAAAGTGATTTCCGCCACCCAGAGAACCCAACTGCTTCATCGCTTTTCCTTGCACATCCTGCACGCCGCGATGCAAGTCTTTGAAATATGTCCAGCCTTGCCAATTGCTGGCATCTTTCTCTACCTCTTTATTTTGGTTAAATCCAAGCGGAATGGCGGCTTCAATATCTAAGCGAATCTTCTTGAGTTTTCCCTCAAGTTGTTCTGCGCTAAATGGGGTTTTAATCGCTGCCATTCCACACCCAATATCAACTCCCACCGCCGCCGGAATTACGGCATCTTTGGTGGCAAGAACTGATCCAACTAATGCCCCTTTACCTAAGTGAACATCGGGCATCAACGCCACATGTTTAAACACAAAAGGCAAAGATGCTACATTTTTTGCCATCTGGGTTTCTTCATGACCTAAATCATGATTCGCCCAGGATAAAACGGGCTTATCGGTGGGCAGTTTCAGTTGTTCGTAAGGCATAAATATGCGCCTCTAGCGCTAAATAACATCAATATACTACAATTATAATACAAAAAGATTTCGTTGAGGAGATGAACTTATTGGGGGATGGCAACGTCAAGGCATCCACTGTAATGTAACATCTGATACGCACTGCATTTTAACTCTTATGAAGCGTTCTCGACGTGTATCTGCCGGAAAATCTATCATTTCCTTGTCTTTTAGCCTGATTTCTCTACTATCCCTCGCCCCAATTGCCCGTAGCATTTCCGATGGCACGCCCGATGAAACCGTCACCTGTGAAATCTTGGTGGTTGGCGGTGGATTAGCGGGTGCGGCGACAGCCTATGAAGGGTTACTCGCCGGACGAACGGTTTGCTTAACGGAGATTACCGACTGGGTAGGGGGACAGATTTCCTCCCAGGGAACCTCTGCACTGGATGAACGCCCGACTCAGCGATCGCGCCTTTTCTATTCTCGCGGTTATTTGGAATTGCGGGAACGGATTAGACGCAAATATGGGGAACTGAATCCAGGGGATTGTTGGGTGAGTGAATCCTGTTTTATTCCCAGTGACGCCCACGATATCCTCTTGGATATGTTGCAGGATGCAGCCAAACGGGGGAAAGGGACACTGAAGTGGTTTCCCTCCACGGTGATTAAGGAACTCGATTATAACCCGACGGGGAACTTGATTAAACATGCGATCGCGATTCAGCATCAACCCACCCCTGATGCACCCCCCCTGAACACATTTCCTCTATCACAAACCATTGAAGATTGGTATCAGTACCCGGATTCCCCCCAGTTTGACAAAACCATTATCCGCTTCGTTCCGCAAAACCCAGAACCCGGAAACGCCCCAGACTGGTATGTTGTGGAAGCTACAGAAACCGGGGAACTGATTGGGTTAACCAATGTCCCCTACCGCTTAGGAATTGACCCCCGTTCTTATCTCGAACCCTCGTCTTCCAGTGTTACAGGGAATCCTTATTGCACTCAGGGGTTTACCTACACCTTTGCCATGGAAGCCACGCAGGAACCGCAAAGCCATGAAATGCCGTCCTTTTACCCCCAATACGAACCCTATTATAGCTATGAATTATCCCGCTTAGCCGACTTTGACTTAGTGTTTACCTATCGGCGGATTTGGAGTCCAAAAACGGGTGAACCAGAGAAATTTGGCGGAATTCCCTTTACCGCGCCCACCGTTGGGGATATCTCGATGCAAAATTGGACGTGGGGAAATGACTACCGTCCCGGTACAGAGGTGGATAACCTGGTTTATACTCCTGACCAATTGCAAGCGACGGGACAGTTAGCCCCTGGAGGCTGGATGGGGGGTTTGCGAACCGAGAGTTTACGCAAAGCAGAGGAACTCTCCCTGGGGTATTTCTATTGGTTAGTGGCGGGAAATACGGACTCCCAACTGGGTGATGGGGTGAAGGAACCCCATCCCACTTATCGTTATTTATCGGGATTAGACTCTCCCATGGGAACAGTGCATGGGTTATCCAAGTATCCTTATATGCGGGAAGGGCGGCGAATTATTGGACGCCCTGCTTATGGGTATCCGGAGGGGTTTACAATTTGGGAAATTGATATGTCTCGCCGCAATTACCGGGAGGATTATTACCGTCAAACCTTATCTCCCAAAATGTATCGCCAGTTATGGACGGCTTTGGCGGGGCGGGAAGCGATTTCGGTGATTCAGGGTGAGGTATCACCGGATGAGGTGAATCGACGTACTCGTTCGACAATCTATCCCGATTCTGTGGGAATTGGACATTATGCCATTGATTTTCACCCCTGCATGAGTTTCTCTCCCCCAGAAGCGCCAGGAAATACGGAACGGGAGGGGGAACGTCAGGGGGCGGGTCAAGCCTATCCGTTTCAAATTCCCCTGCGGGCGATGATTCCGCAAAAGATTGACAATATGTTAGTGGCGGGGAAAAGTATCGCCACGAGTCATATTGCGGCGGCGGCGTATCGGGTGCATTCCTTTGAATGGTCATCGGGTGCAGGAGTGGGAACGACGGCGGCGTTTGCGTTGGAGAAGGGAATTGCGCCGTTTGAATTGGTGGATGGACTTCCACCCCATGATCCGCAGTTGCAGGTGTTGCGGCGACGGTTAGAACGGAATAATAATCCGACGGCGTTTCCGGATACGTCAATTTTTAATCAAGATTGGGAGGATTGGCGTTAAAGGAAACGTGCGATCGCGCTGTTTGTAATAGCCTGTTTGTAATAGCCTGTTTGTAGTAGCCACTTTAGTGGCTCTTCATGCCTAAGTATTCAACCGGACATGATATTACATCTCTGTAAAGGGCGCACGTCAGTGCGCCCCTACGATATATAACGTCTGTGCTTATGTCTATCCTTTTGCATAACCTCCCCCTGACTGAGAGATAGGAGAACGAGACGGTTATAATTCCTTATATACCTTGGCAATTCCAGCGATGCAATACCAACTGAAATATCTGAGCTTAGTTTGGGTAACAGCACTCCTAGCAGTGACTGCTCCTGTCATACCCATGGGTAGCATTGCGCCACTTGTTGCCCAGGCGCAAACGGTAGAAGATCAAAAAGCCGAGGCGGAACGACTCTTCCAACAGGGAGTGCAGGAATACCGCCGAGGGCAATACCAACAGGCGTTGGCAACCTATCAACAAGCGCTAGAAATACAACAAGCCCTCAATGATCAGGCGGGAATCGGGCAAACCCTCAATAATATCGGTGAGGTTTATTACTGGTTGCGGCAACATGAAGCTGCTTTAACCAGCTTACAGCAGGCTCTCTCCATTCGCATAGCACTCAAAGACCGTGCTGGAGAGGGAGAAACCTTAGATAACTTGGGTATAACCTATTACGGCTTAAAGGACTCTGAGCAAGCCTTAGAAACCTTACAGCAAGCGCTTTCTATTCGCCAAGAATTACAGGATCGCAGCGGAGAAGGCAAAACTCTCAGTAATATTGGCGCTGTTTACGCTTTTAGCTTACCACAATCGTCCCAAGGCTTAGAAACCTTACAGCAAGCGCTGGCGATACAGGAAGAAGTCGGGGATAAATTTCATGCCGAAATTACCCTGCGAAGAATCGGCAGGGCGTATGAAAGCCTGGAAGACTATTCTCGCGCTTTGGAGTGGTCAAAGAAAGCGTTAGTTCTTAGCCGTGAGATTGGTAACCGCGCGGGTGAGGGTGAAAGTTTACTGGCGATAGGATACGCTTATTACAATTTAGAAGACTATGACCGCTACTTGAAACATTACAAGCAAGCTTTACCCCTAATTCAAGATGCCGGAATTCGCCCATTAGAAAGTAGTATTCTATTCTGGCTGGGAAAGGCTTACTTTGACAAACAGCAATATGATCGAGCGCTGGACTATTATCAACAGGCATTGCCCTTAGTGCGGGAAGTAGATCAATCACGAGAGGTTAACATTCTTTTAAAAATAGGATTGGCTTATTTTATCCAAGAAAAATATGAATTAGCAGTGGATTTTTATCAGCAAGCCTTACCTATTGCCAGAGAACTAAAGGATAAGTCGCAAGAAGCTCTTATCCTGAGGTTGCTCGGCAATAGTTATAACCAGCAAGGTGATTACATCGGTGCGTTAGACTTTTATCAGCAAGGACTAACCCTTGCACGAGAACTCGACGATAAACTACAAGAATCTCAATTTCTATCATTCATAGCCTCTAGTTACTATAGGCAAGGAAAATATGACCTTGCAATTGAATACTACCAACAAGCATTAGCCATTCAGCAACAACCTCTCAATGATCGCACAGCACAACTAAACACCATCCTTCTAATGATGAGAGTGTATTATGCAAGTGTCGGTTCTGCCCATAGACAAAAAGATTATTCTCTTGCTCTTAAACAAAGCGAAACGATCATTACTTTAGTTCCAGAAGCATTAAATCTTGCTACAGAACTACAAGATTCAATAAAGAAACAAGAGATAATGGAGATAGAAAGTAGTACCTATGCAAAAATTGGTTATATCTACTACGATTTGTTAGATTTACCAAAAGCCCAAGAGTTTGCCGAACAAGGTCTAGCCATTGCGCGACAGTCTGAAAGTTTAGAAGCAGAGGCTTTTCCTCTATCGGTTCTTGCTGGTGTGTATAGTTCACTGGGAGATTATGCCAAGGCGATTGAAGTCTATAAGCGAGATATAGATATTGCGCGACAACTCAAAGATCCATTTTCAGAAACGCTATCTTTAATTAGTCTGGCTAGTACTTATAATATGGTGGAAGACTATGAGAAGGCGATCGAGTTACTCCAGCAAGCATTAGTGATAACAGGAGAAATAAATAGTTCTGAACTAGCACCTAATTTACAAGACACAGCGTTGAACTTGCGAAACAATGCATTGAGGAGTTTAATACTGGTTTATATCAATCTTGGAGACTTCGATAAAGCGCTTGATTATGCCCAGCAAAACGTAAGTTGGGCGCAAAGTATCGCGAAATCGGATAAAGAAGCAGAGGCGCTGATTGAGTTGGCTTATGTATATACTTTGTTCCGAGATTCTGCTAAAGCTGTGGAGTTAATTCAACAAGCTTTATCGATTGCTAAAACAATAAAACATCCTCAGCTAGAGGCGAAAGCCTGGGACAAGTTGAGTGAAATTTACAACCAGCAAGGAGATCATCCCTTAGCGCTGGATGCCGCCAACAAAGTAGGGGAAATTGCTAAAGCATTGGGCGATCCAAATCTCGAACGGAATGCTTTGGATCAGCTTATAGATATTTACAAAAGCCAGGGCAACTATGACAAATCATTAGAGTTAGCGCAGCAACTTTTGACCCTAATTCGGCAGTACCAGTTAAATGGCTTTGAAATCACAGCTTTAACGAAGTTGAGTGCCAATTATCTTTGGCTGGGCAATACAGAAAAAGCAACTGAATATGGGAAAGAAGCTTTAGCATTAGCGCAGCAAAGACAAGTTCCCGCAGATGAGCAAATAGCTTTAACTGGATTAGCTCAAATCCATAATCAACGGGGAGAATACGAGCAGGCGGTTGAATTGGCGCAAAGGAGTTTAGACATTTCCCAGCGGACAAAAAACTTCTTTGGAGAAGTTGAGGCTTCAAAGGTTCTTAGTGAAGCTTACGCCGCACTCGGAGATTATCAAAATGCCATTAGTGTTGCCGAACCCCGTTTAGCCCTAGCTCGGAAATTGAATGATCGCTATTCTGAAGCGGAATTACTCATTAATTTGGGCAATGCTTACAACGTTATTGGAGAATACAGCAAAGGCAAAGAGTTGATTGAGCAAGGTTTAACAATAGGTCGAGAACTTCAAAATCCAGCTTTAGAGGGGTTGGCGCTAGCAAGGTTGGGTAATGTTTATACGTCGTTCAAGGATTATCAGCAAGCTTTGGAGCTGTATCAAAAAAGCTTAGAAATCGCTCAGGATAACAACAGTCCTAGAGCGCAGACATTACCATTAACCCTTTTAGGGACTGCTTATTCGAGTTTAGGAGATTACCAGACAAGCCGTGAGTACTATCAGCAAGCGCTACCCATTTTGCGGACATTGCAAAATCGTCATGACGAAAGTATCGTTTTGACCATGATCGCCTGGAATTACTTTGTTCAAGGGGAAGCTGAAAAAAGCCTTGATTTCGCTCAACAAGGGTTAGTGATAGCCCAGGAAATTCAACAGCCTTTTCTAGAAATAATTGCTAACGTGGTGCTAAGTATTGGTTATGCTGAGTTAGGGGATGATCAAAAAGCCATGGAATCAGCCCAAGCTTTTTTAGCCTTCACTCGAAATGTCCAAAATCTTACCTTAGAAAGGGATGCACTGAACCTCATCGCTAGTCTACACCGTAAATTTGGCAGAAAGCAAGAAGCTATCGCGACTTACCAACAGGCATTAGCTATCAATACGCTTGAGGAAGTCATTGGTGATAAATCCTATAGCTATGCAGGTTTGGGGCGGCTTTATGCAGAGTTAGATCAACCTAATATTGCTATTACCTATTACAAACAAGCGATCAATGACTTTGAAGAAATTCGGCGGCTTAATCAAGAACTACCGCCCCAGTTACAAGAGTCTGCTCTACAAGCCATAATTGATTTTGACGGACTGACAACCGCTGATATTTATCGCCAATTAGCGGACTTGTTATTATCCCAAGGGCGAGATAAGGAAGCCCATCAGGTATTGGAACTGTTGAAGATACAGGAAATTCGTGATTTAGCCAGAGGTACAGTCTCAACAGATGACCAACCGGATGTACTTCTCAGCGAAGCCGAGAAAAAGGTTCAAGCTGAAAGCCAATCCCTAATTGCTTTAGGACGACAAATTAATGAATGTGAACGGACGAATTGTACTGAAAAAGGTGAGTTAAATGACCGTCTGACTGTTTTAATCCGTGAGTTTAATCAAAACTTGAAAACCATTGAAAAAGAAATTCGCTCCAACCGGGCGACGGATGATCTGTTCTTCGATCCCAGGAAACTCGCCAAAGCCAGGGAAATTGTAGAAGCTCAACCGCATACCGTCTTAATTTACCCGTTGGTGCTAGAGGAAAGACTCTGGTTAATCATGTTCTCAGAAGGGGGAGTTGTCCATAAACAAGAAGTTAATATTGGAGAAGAAGAGTTAGGAGAAACGGTTAACCAATTCCGGAGATTACTGGAAAATAACCGCTCGGATATTGCCGAAATTAAAGAAACGGGAAAACAACTCTACGATTGGTTAGTTAAACCCTTTGCTGCTGAACTGAAGCAAAACCAGGTGCAGAACTTAGTGTTCGCTTTAGATCGGGTAACGCGATATATTCCTATGAGTGCTTTGTCGGATGGGGAAAACTACTTGATTGAGAATTATACCATCTCGACCATCTTCTCAGCCGATTTAACCAATATTGGCGCTCGCCTTCCTGTGGATACTCAAGATATCCCCGTCCTAGCCATGGGTGTATCTGATGCGGTTGGTGGTTTCTCCTCCTTGCCATACGTCCAAACCGAACTCAATGCCATTGTGCGCCAAACAACCGATGATGATCTAGGGATTTATCCAGGGAAAACGTTTCTTAATGATACGTTTGACTATCGCAGTTTGCGCGATAATTTGACGGGACACAAGATTTTACATCTAGCGACTCACGGAGTATTTGTTCCGGGTAGTGCGGATGACTCGTTTCTGTTGTTAGGCGATGGTGAACAGCTAAGAATTCCCGACATTCAAACGTTAACTCAGTTACAGGACATTCATCTCGTCGTACTTTCTGCTTGCGAAACAACCTTAGCGGGTTCGCGCCCAGACGGTGTAGAGATTGCTAGTGTTGCTTACTATTTCCTCAGTAATGGAGCCGATGCGGTGATGGCTTCTCTGTGGAAAGTGAATGATGCCAGCACTAGCTTAAAGATGCGACAATTTTACAACAATCTGGCTCAAGGAACTGAACAAAACCCTGTCACTAAAGCTGAAGCCTTGCGACAAGCACAACTGGCTTTATTGAGGGGAAACTTTTCCGTTGAAGATATAGAACGAGCGGGACTTTTGTTACAAAGTCCTGAAGGCTTACCCGCCAGCGTGACGACGAATCTGAGCCATCCCTATTATTGGGCGCCCTTTATTCTTATTGGTAATGGACTGTAAGTAGGTTGGTGGACATAAACTCAACCATGTTAAGTTGTTTTAACAAGCCTCAAACCCTTACAAATGACGAATGACGAATGACGATCCCCACCGTTAACTTTAATTGTCCCCACCTACTTAATGGAGTTCGTAGTTAGGGCTTTAGCCTAAAATCTCGATTGGTACAATTTACCGCAACTTAAACCAATTATGTCACCAATCAAACGTCGTCAGTTTTTGCAATTCGCTGGCTCAACCCTCGCCACTCTGGGCTTGAGCCAACTCGATTTCCACCGTCAAGCTCACCAGTATACCCGTGTTCTCGCTCAACAGACACCCCGTAAACTAGCACTCCTTGTCGGTATCAACAAATATCCCCCCGGAATTTCCTCCCTGCGTGGCTGTCTTACCGATGTCGAGATGCAATACGAACTCCTGGTGCATCGCTTTGGCTTTAACCCCAAGGACATTCTCCTATTAACCGACGATACCCCAAATAAACCCACACGCCAGAACCTCCTCGATGCCTTTGAGACGCACTTAATCGAGCAAGCGCAACCGGGTGATATTGTTGTCTTCCACTATTCTGGACATGGTTCCCTTGTGCTTGACCCCGATGCAATTCCCATTCATCCCGATATCCAGGGGTACAACGGCACCATGGTTGTCTATGATTCTCGGCAAAATACTCAAAATGTCCACGTCAACGATATCATGGGCAAGACTCTATTTCTATTGATGTCTGCCCTAAACACAGAAAACGTCACCGTCGTCCTCGATAGCTGTCACTCTGGCGGTGGTACCAGGGGAAACCTCGTCTATCGCGCCCTCGATTCTCGGTTATCGGGAAACAATGCTCAACCCAGCGCCGCCGAGTTAGCCTATCAAGAACGGTGGATGACCAAACTGGGATTGTCACTGAGTCAACTCAAAACCTTACGCACCCAGGGTATCGCCAAGGGAATGGCACTAGGTTCAGCCCAGGCTAATCAACTGGCGGCGGATGCGCCCTTTGGCGACTTCTACGCCGGGGCGTTTACCTATCTCCTCACCCGCTACCTTTGGCAGCAGCCCTTCAATAAACCCCTGGCTACCGTCTTTGCGAATCTGGCTCGGAGTACGCGGGATGTGGCTCAAGCCTCGCACCTAGAACAAGACCCCATCTTTCAGGTTAAACCAGGTAGCGACTATGCCCAAAAACCCCTCTATTTCCTTGACCCGGATACCCCCGCCGCCGAAGCCGTAGTGCGTCGTATCGAGGGAGATCAAGTTACTTTCTGGTTAGGGGGGATTTCCTCTCAGAGTTTACAAGCCTTTGAAGAAGGAGCAGAATTTAACCTGATTGATACCAAAGGACAGGTTGTCGGGGAAGTTGTGCAAACCCATCGCCTTGGCTTAGTCGGATATGGTAGATTAAAATCCAGCCAACGGCAGACGATTTCCCCAGGAACGCTAATGCGAGAACAGATTCGCGGCGTACCCGCTAACTTAGCATTAAAAATTGGTCTGCATGAGTCTTTAGGTAATCAGATGGAAGCGGCTAGAGCAGTTTTAGAAACGATTGAACGGGTAAACGTTGTCCCCGTGAATACTAGCACAGTCGCCGACTATCTCCTCGGACGAATGAGTCAGGAGTCGCTCCAGCAAGCCCGTCAGCGTGATATCGTTACCTCTGCATCCATCGGCAGTATTGGGCTATTTTCCGCCGGACTCACGCCTGTTCCCGACTCCTTTGGACAACCGGAGGAATCGATAATCCAAGCGGTACAACGCCTACGCCCCCGTCTAACCATGTTATTGGCGGGTCGGATACTCCATTCTATCCTTAATAGCGATACCTCTCAATTGAATATTACCGTTGACATTAATCCCTTGGGGAGGCGAGGTGCTTCTGTGAGTACGGGACGCCCCTCAGAGACGAAAGCCGGACTTGTTACCCAAACCCTGGAAACAGAGATAACCCAACTCCAGATAGGGACTGAGGTGGAGTTAGTCATTCACAACCACGAAAACCGCAGCCTCTATATCGGGGTGCTAGTCATTTTCGCCAATGGTGATATCTATGTCTTGCATCCGATAACCTGGGGGGCGCCGGAAGAAGCAGCAAAACTAGGCGGTGGCGAGTCGATGGTGATTCCCCAGAAAATCGGTGATCCGACCAAGGATTTTCGCTTAGTGGTGCAGGAACCCCCAGGTTTCTTTGAACTTTTGGTTCTCACCAGTACAGAACCCTTACGGGATGCGTTGAAAGGGTTACAAGACATTGCCAGACGTCGCGGTGCATCGGGGACTCCACTGGGTTTGACGGAAGATATCACGGAAAATTCAGATAGTGAGAGTCCCGTGGCAGTTATCGACAGTTTGCTGGGTGATTTAGACCGAATGTCTCGCGGTAGAATAGCGTCAGTACGGGTTCGTCGTCGGCACAGTATTGATACCACTAAACTGGCTGCCCTCTCAACTATCTTGAAAGTCGTCGAATAACGTTTTAGCTCGATCATGTTGTAGGTTAGACCTGGAACCTAGGCGGATAATTCTTTCCGAGTAACCCAACCTAGGCGGGTTAACTTGAACATTTTGTGCTTTCCCTGACATGCACTCGGTTGAGCCGAGGGCGACCCGACCCCATTGAGTGGACTGGAATTTTTTCTTGATGCAAGCGGGTCACCCCTACAAGGGTTCCACTGGTCTTTCTTGCCGTGGTGTGATCTCAAATTCTTGACACGGAATAAACATTTAAAAATTATTTTATTATATTTTCGCTTATTCCCCATATTTTTAATTTAAATTATGGGGTAGATATTGGGTAAAAACTTAGTGCTGCCAAGTTAATCCGACTAATAGAGCCTGACGTGTCGCACCTGCATTGTACAATAACGGATAGGCTATACAATTTGGGATTTCTTGTTCACCTGTTCAGGGACAATCAATCATGTCAATGGCTTTCCCTACAGACGACAACGATCACTTGCCCAGGCTAGAGCAAGCAGAAATTGAACAGTATCTTGCCAGTGGCATATTTCATGGCATTGGCAAGAAGACAGCCGCTTTGCTGGCGGCATATTTTGGCTCGGATACCCTTGAGGTTCTGGAGTTCTCACCCCAACGACTCACACTTATTCCTGGGTTATCCCAATATCGGATTGATGCCATTCTCTCGGCTTGGGAGAAAAGCAAGAGCAACCCAGTCCGAGGGACTCAAGCTTGGTTGCTGGGGATGGGGATATCTTTGGGGTTAACGCTGAAACTGACTGACTACTATGATCAGCGTACAGCATCTGTCCTCAACACCAACCCTTATCAGATTATTAATGATCTGGACGGCATTGGATTTAAGATAGCTGACAGTTTAGCGCTCAAGTTGGGGATGCCGCCTGATAGTACCCTGCGCTATGAACAAGGGATTATTCAAACCTTACAAGATGCCAGAAATCAGGGGCATTGTTTCCTCCCCAGCTCCGAACTCATCGAAGCAGCACTGGGGTTATTGAGTTGTCCCGGACATACACCAAATGCCCGGTTACTTCATCAGGTATTAGAGAATGCGCTCACCCAAAAAATTGTAGTGGAGGGACGGTTATCAGAGTCGCTCTACTTAAAACCAATTTATCGGGCGGAGGTTAATGTTGCCCAATTGATTCTGTATTTTGCCTCTCGCAACCAACTGCCTATCGAACCGTTAGAGGAGTGGTTACAAAAACTAGAAGCAGTAGAATGGCGGGAGTCTAGTGTGCTGGCTCCAGAACAGCGACAGGCACTATTAAAGTCTTATGCCCAACCAATTAGCATTATTACGGGAGGGGCTGGGCGAGGGAAAACGCATATTTTGAAGTATTTGATCAATTGGCTAACGGAGTGTAGATTCAAGGTGGCTTTAGCTGCACCTACCGGAAAAGCAGCGACAAGAATGAAGAACGCCACCGAATTAGATGCCCAAACGATTCATCGTCTACTTCAGTGGCGAGGGTATGGTCAAAAGTTTGAGTTTAATCAGGATAACCCCTTGCCGATTGACTGGTTAATTATCGACGAATTTAGTATGGTCGATATTTTCCTGTTTAATTCCCTCTTAAAAGCCTTAGAACCCCATACGAGAATCGTATTGGTTGGGGATCATAATCAGCTCCCTAGTGTGGGCGCGGGAATGGTGCTGCGCGACTTACTGATATCTGAAGTTGTACCCTGTTCTCGCCTGAAAAAGATTTACCGCCAACCGGAAGAAAGTCCGATTATCTATGCAGCAGAAGATGTCATTCGTGGCGTGGTTCCTAATTTGCAACGGTTTAACTCTCCTCTCCAATGGCAAAAGGTTTCCGATTGCGCCCTGCTGTGTCGCCACACCCCTGAAGCAATTGCCGATACCATTGTCGAGCTAGTGGCACAGATGCAGGGTGATCAGGTTAACTTAAAAGATCAGGTGATGGTTCTTGCTCCCCAAAAGAAAGGGGTGGTTGGGGTTCAAGCGTTAAATAAACGATTACAGCCTCTATTTAATCCAAAACAACCGGAACAGCCAGAAGTGGAAACGGGGGAGGTGGTGTATCGAGTTGGCGATCGCGTGATTCAATTGAAAAATAGATATGATACAATCCCGGCGGTGATGAATGGCGAGGGGGGTTGGGTAATTGAGGTTCATCCTAAATCCCAGCCAGAACGGGTTAAGGTGGCATTTGAAGGCGGCGCGGTTGTTGATTATGTTCCCGGCATTTTTGAGCAGATTATGCATTCGTTTTGCCTAACTTGCCATAAAGCTCAAGGTAGTGAATTCCAGTATGTAATTATGCCTCTGTCACCTTCAAACCACCGGATGCTTTCTCGTCAACTTCTCTACACCACAATGACTCGTGCCAGCTACGGTGGATTTATCGCCGTTGGTAGACCAGAAACCTTAAAGTTTGCCGTCAGTGTCGATAAACCAATGCGTCGATATACTCAGTTGCCTTTATTATTATCTGAGTCTGATCAAAGCTTAATGGATGCACTGAATCAGGTGAGAACTACCCAGTCTCCAGCATCGCCAAATCAACGATTTGTTAGCGTGGCGATGCGACTCCGTGAACTCAATATTGATGCTACCAAAGGGCAAAAGACTTCGATTGGATCATTGGCGCTCCAGCTTTATCAATCCCATTATGGTCGCCGTCCCTCCAAGCGTCTAGAAGTGATAGAACCTGGACAAAAGTTTAAAACCTATCATTATGAAAATGAAGCGATTGAACTGCTGGATTTTGCAATTATGACTATTATGAAAGGCGATCGTCATTAACTGTAGTTGCACCATTGAGTTGTTGACATGGGTAGCGAGCAAGATGCAAAGCCTGCGGCATGGCTTCGCTTAACGCATTACAACGATTTTGCAGTTGTTGATATTAAGATTTTAAATTGAAAGACCCAGTTTTAGACCAAGGACAACGTGAACAACCAGTAGAATCATAATTGTACTCCCCAAATAAGCATGAGCAGTACGAAACGATTCTTTCTTTTCACCCCCAAAACCAAACGTCATCACCGCGTTAATTCCTAACAAAATGACGGCAGAAGAACCTGTCCAAAAATGCGGACTTTCAAAAATAGGTTTATGCTGCATCACCAGGGAAAGAACGCCTCCGGTATACCCCAGCGCAATAAACAGGTACATCAACGGTGCAAGCTGACGGTGAGACGCACGACTTTTCGCCGCCACTTCCCCATCTTTTGTCAGGCGACTACGCCATCCCATATACGCGACAAAACTACCGAGAACAAATATCACGATTCCCATCATGACAGGATGTCCCCAGTGAACAATCGGTTCAGGAACGCCTAACGTGCGAAACCACGCCGCGATCGGTTCTAGGACTTGACTCAGTTGTTCTCCCATCGGTTTAAATTCATCTTTCTTTACATCTATCTATTTTGACACGTTTTGCACTTTCAGCAAGTTAAATGATTGGCATAAAAACTGGGACAAAGGACAAATGACATAAGACAAATCACTAATCAGATAATCAGCCAAACCGCCAATCCCAAAAAGGGAACATATCGCAGCCATCGCCCCCTTTTATTAGAGGGAATGACGGCGGTTAACAGTACACCCTGGAAAATGGAAAACAGCACCAAATCAACACAAAATGCGATAGTCACGCGGTTACTCATAAACAGTTCTCTAAAATACTGCGCCCTCTGTGCTAAATCTCCAAACTCCGGTCTTCCCACAAAACCCCATACAATAGCTAGAGTACCCACAATCAGCCCTATCCATCCGAAAAGACGAGCTAACCAGCCTTTTTCAGGTTCATCCTTTTCTTGAGGACGGGGAACAGTATAACGCAGCGCCATATAAGGTGTAAGAATAACATTCGTCAGGAACATTGCCACACTCCACATCAAAACCTTAGGTAAATGGCGTCCCCTTTTATCCATTAACAATAAGGGGAGAAACATAAATATCCAGGCTTCGGCAAAGTTGAACAGTGCTTCTAGGGTAGGGTGAACCGTCGGGGACTCCATGACATGAATACCCACCCCATTGAGAATCGGTAAGATCAAGAAAAAATTGAGCGACTCATCCAGAATTTCCTGTAGGGTTTCGGGTTGAATTGCCCAAATTGGTTCTCCAGGAAGCAGTTGATTAGGTGGAGAAAGCAAGAGGACATAAGTATAGACTATCGCCACCAGTGCCAACGCGATCGCAACTCCAGGCTGAGGTTGTTCTGATTTAGCAGTAGCAAGGGTTTCTGGCTGGTGTTTCAGCAGTCGTCGTACCAAAGGAGTAACCAATCGGATAATCCAGAATGCAACTTTACCCGGTTTAATGGGCGGTTCCACCACATCACGGGCGAAAATTAACTTACCCGTGGTTTCAGACAGACGATAAAAGCTGACCCCTCGTCCATTGGGAAAGGGAATACCATCGAGTTCAACATGCCAAAGGACACCCGTGGAAGATGAATCTCCTGTCGTAATATCATCAATAACAAAGAGTAAGTCATCGGGTACACCTTGATAGGATTCTTCAAAAAGCTGCTGAACGGCGGCTTTCCCGCGAAAGGGTTGGGGAAAGTTAAGATCCTCATAGACGCACTCATCATCGATGCAGTCTATAGCGGCTGAAATATCCCTGCGGTTGATTGCCTGATACAGGGATTTAATCATCAAATGAGCAGGTTTTGTCATGTTGGCAGTTCGTGACTCTAATCAAACTATATCTGACATACCGCACCTACAACTCGTCACCATCGGTATTTTCGCCGTTTTTCCGGTTTGAAAAGTTATTTTTGATACATACAAATAGAGGTTGTTGATAATTTCTGCGCTATCCAATGAATTGGAGAGGTATAATTCGAGTAAAATAGAACATAAGAGTATTCCTTCTAGAATGAGGTAGCCTCTATGACCAGTAAAATTTTAAAAGGGCGTTATCAAATCAAACGCCACCTCGGAAAACGAGCCGGTCAACGCACTCTACTCGCCTGGGATCAGCAAAGCCAAAAGTTTGTAGTTGTGAAACTACTCACCTTTAGCAGTGATTTAACCTGGGAAACATTTAGGCTCTTTGAGCGCGAAGCCAAAACCTTACGGAAACTTTCTCACCCAGCTATTCCTGGCTATCTTGACTACTTTGAGATTCAGACAGACCATGGCAAAGGCTTTGCCCTAGTACAAAGTTATATTAACGCTCCTTCATTAGAAGAGTATCTCAAAGCGGGACGAATATTTAGTGAAACCAACCTCAAACAAATTGCCAAAGCCGTCTTAGAAATTCTCATTTATCTACACAATTGTCATCCTCCCATTATTCACCGCGACATTAAACCGGGCAATATTTTGCTCACCAATCGTTCCGGCGCTCATGTCGAGCAAGTGTACTTAGTAGACTTTGGTTCTGTACAAGCCGCCGCCGTGGAACAAGGGACGATAACTGTCGTTGGTACTTATGGCTATATGCCACCTGAGCAGTTTGGGGGACGAGCGGTTGCAGCTTCTGATTTGTATAGTTTAGGCGCCACACTAATTTATTTAGCATCAGGACAACATCCGGCTGATTTCCCCCAAAAAGATTTACGGATTTGCTTTGAGAATTATGTCAGTTTATCACCCAGTTTTATCGACTGGTTGCAATGGATGACACAGCCAAGTCTGGAGCGGCGATTGGCATCAGCTAGTCAGGCTTTGCAAGTTCTAGAGAATCCACAACCGCAGCACCATCAATCTCTAATTCTCAAGAAACCAGCCGGTTCTAAAGTTGTGTTGACGAAAAACCATGATTTTATACAGATTTTTATGCCATCTCAATGCTCCAGTATTGAGTTGCTATGGATTGTTGGCTTTGCCATTTCTTGGAATGTAGGCTTCTTCATGAATTTTTTAAAGGCAATACGCAATTGGAGTTCAGGCGGATGGATTGAAGCCTTTTTTTTGTTAGTGCCTTTAGGCATTGGCTTGGGTATAATATTATGTATTTTGTTTTGTTTATTTGGAGGAGTCGAGTTAAAAATAGATCACCATAAAATTAGTTTAAAATACAAGATTTTTGGGTGTGAATACCAACGACCGCGTCCTGCTACACGGCATAAAATATTCAAGTTAAAGTACAAAAAAAACACAGAGTCAACGTTCGGCGAGCTAATGATTTTTGCCGGACGGAAAACTTTTACCCTTGGCGACAATTGTTCGCTATCCCCAACAGAGATTGACTGGTTAGCTGATGAACTTAGCAACTGGTTAAAATTACCAATTAGTCAAGATAATCAGATCATCTAACCCTTTGAAGTTACTCTTAGCCAAGAGGAGTATATGATTTCCAGTAAATCTATGCAGTCTATCTAGAATGAGGTAGCCTTTATGACCCGTCAAATCTTAAAAGGGCGTTATCAAATCAAACGCCAACTCGGAAAACGAGCCGGTCATCGCACTCTACTCGCCTGGGATCAGCAAAGCCAAAATTTTGTGGTTGTGAAACTGCTCACCTTTAGTAGTGATTTAACCTGGGAAACATTCAGACTGTTTGAGCGCGAAGCCAAAACCTTACAGAACCTTTCTCACCCAGCTATCCCTGGCTATCTTGACTACTTTGATATTCAGACAGACCATGGCAAAGGCTTTGCCCTAGTACAAAGTTATATTAACGCTCCTTCATTAGAAGAGTATCTCAAAGCGGGACGAACATTTAGTGAAACCAACCTCAAACAAATTGCCAAAGCCGTCTTAGAAATTCTTATTTATCTGCACAATTGTCATCCTCCCATTATTCACCGCGACATTAAACCGAGCAATATTTTGCTCACTAATCGTTCCGGCGCTCATGTCGGTCAAGTGTACTTAGTAGACTTTGGTGCTGTGCAATCCGCCGCCATGGAACAAGGGACGATAACTGTCGTTGGTACTTATGGCTATATGCCACCTGAGCAGTTCGGGAGACGAGCGGTTGCAGCTTCTGATTTGTATAGTTTAGGCGCCACACTAATTTATTTAGCATCAGGACATCATCCGGCGGATTTGCCCCAAAAAGATTTACGGATTTGTTTTGAGGATTCTGTCAGTTTATCACCCAGTCTTATCAACTGGTTGCAATGGATAACACAGCCAAGTCTGGAGCGGCGATTGGCATCAGCTAGTCAGGCTTTGCAAGTTCTAGAGCGCCGATTAAGTATTCCCAGAAACCGAGTTACTCGTGAGGATAACAACGAACTATCAGCATTTTACCCAAAGAAACCCGGTTTCTTGACCAATGTCTTAGTTACCAAGAAACCAGTCGGTTCTAGAGTTGGGTTGACGAAAACCAATGATTCTCTACAAATTTCAATTCCACCTAAAGGTTTCAGTCCTGATTTACCTATTGGCATAGCAATTCTCTGGAATATATTTCTCATCTTTCCTTATTCCGCTGCTATAGTAAATTGGAGTTCAGGTGGATGGGCGGTTACCTTGTTTTGTTTACCACATTTAGGAATTGGCATTAATATGATCCGACAAATATTATTTACTATTTGGGGAAAGATTCATCTCCAGATAGATCAGGCGCAAATCACTTTAAACTATCAGCTTTTTGGCTTAAACTTCCAGCTTCCTCGCCCTGCACCACGACATCACATTCTTAAATTAGAACGGACTCAAACATATTATCATACAACTTCAAAAGGTAAAACAGTGAAAGTTGAACCGCAAATTAATATTTGGGCAGGAACTAAACAATTTGTGATTGGTGGCAAGGGTTGGCTATCGGAATCCGAGTTGGACTGGTTAGCTTATGAATTTAGCAACTGGTTAGAACTACCAATTAGCTTATTAGAAGCTGATTCTGGTTAAACTGTCGCTTCTTGATGTTGATCTAAAAATGCCTCCACCGTTCGGTTAAACTCCTCTGGCGCGACTAAAAAGGGCCAATGATTACCGGGAACCTGGCAAACTTGTAAATTTTTCAAATAGGTTTTATAGGGTTTCAGTTGCCAGTCTTGGCGATTCACCCCTTTTTCCGGTTGCACAAACAAGGTAGGAATATGAATCGGAACCGTTAATCCGGCGACAAGCATCACATCCTCAAACGTACCATCACGGGCAGCTACGGTAAACTTACTCCCCCAAGAACCATCAGGTTTCTGCTCAATACTGGCTTGAAAGACTTGCTGCTGTAATGGCGTCCAATCTTGATATTGACTTAACTGACGTACTTTCTGTTCGGCGTCTTCATAACTCTCAAACGGACCCATTCCTTTAAGAAAGGGTAAAACCCGGTATAACAAAGGGAATGTAACCTTGAGCAGACTGGGCATTTTCCAGATAAAAATCGGATCAACCAAAACCATGCTGCGGAATCGTTCGGGATGCTGTTTTGCCCAAATCGGGGCTAATTTTCCTGTCCAGGAATGCCCGATAATATGGGCTGATGACCATCCCAAGTGATCCATGAGGGCTTCTAAGTCCGCGATCGCACTAGCAAAGGTATAATCATCGTCAGGCTTACTACTCTCCCCATGACCCCGCATATCGGGAGCGATGATATGATAGCTCTCAGCCAGATACTCGGCTAAACTCGACCACACTAAAGCGTGATCCGCTAAACCATGGAGTAGTAACAAGGGTTCTGAACCTTGCTTCCACTCCAGATAAGACAGTTGGATTTCGGGTAAGGATACAGTTTGCCGTGTTGGTGTCATTTTGCGTTCGGTGGTAGTAAACCCGAATGTAGAATAGCAAATATCAACAAAAGATAACGCATTCTACTGAGCAGGGATTAGGTAGAATCAGAACAAATCAGATTGGTTTGAGTGAACTTACGGCTGATTTAGATTGAATGGAGGGAGACAATCGGTATGGCATTTACAGCGAGTGTTATTTCAACGAACGAATGGGGCGCTAGACCCCCAAAACAGTGGCCCGGACAAACGAGACCGCAATATATTATCATTCATCATACGGCGACTCCTAATCCCCCCAATGATGTTTCCAGAGGGACATTAACAGGAGCTAAAACCTTCGCCCGCAGCATTCAAACTGCCCATATGGATGGCTTTGGCTGGATTGATTCGGGTCACAATTTTTTGAACACAACGGGTGGATATTTGCTAGAAGGCAGACATGGAAGTCTGAATGCGGCTAAACAAGGACGCAGTGTGCGTTCATCCCATGCGGGTAGTAATAAAGGGAATCAGTCGCCAGGGATTGAAAATGAAGGCACGTTTATCACCTATCAAATGAATGCCAAACAGTGGGATAGTTTGGTTGAATTATGCGCCTCGATTTGCTCAACGACTAAGATTAACCCGGATAATATTCTCGGACATCGCGACTTTTCTCCTACTCAATGTCCTGGAGATTGGTTATACAGTCAATTACCTCGCTTACGCCAGGAAGTCCGTCAGCGACTCGGGGCATCTTTTATCGAAGTTTTGCGGGAAGGAGACACCGGATTACGAGTGAAAGAACTCCAGCAAATTCTCAGCGCTCAAGGGTTTAATCCGGGTCCAATTGATGGTATTTTTGGCGCGGGTACTGAAGATGCCGTGATTTTGTTCCAAAAGTTTCATGGGTTAGAACCTGATGGTTTGGTTGGACCGAATACGTGGAAGGTGTTAGAACGGGTGTCTCAACCGACACAGCCACCTCCCATCGACACTGGGACTCCGACAGCGCCGGATACAACACCGGGGGGAAGTACACCTTTGAAGCCACCAACTCCTTTCACCCAGGTTCAACTCCTCGATACCTATAAGTATTACCGGGAACTCCCCCATCAAACCCAAGCCATTCAGTGGTTACAAGCCCAACTATCTGAGGCGACGTTGGTGGAGTTTTCCCAAAAATGGCGCAATCAACCGTTAGAACCGTTTTTACCACTCCAGGAAGGTTCCGTGGGTTCTCAAGTGAAGCAAGTCCAAGAGGTTTTGCAGCAAGAAGGCTTTGATCCGGGTCCTGCTGATGGGATCTATGGTCCAAAGACAAAAGCGGCTGTTATTGCGTTTCAGCGCTCAAAGGGGATGACTGCAGATGGGATGGTGGGGGCGGTGACGTGGTCTGTTTTGAATTTAGTATAGCAGAAGTAAGAATCATTCCGAAATGTGATTGTTATGTAATCGAGGTAATTTATGAAGAAAAAGAAGAGTTTTTAACCCCAAATGAAAAGATAGCAGCGATAGATTTAGGTATAGATAATTTGATGGCTGTAACTTCAAATCAACCGGATTTTACTCCTTTGTTGATTAATGGCAGACCGTTAAAAAGCCTAAATCAATTTTATAACCAACGTCGAGCGAAGTTACAATCTCTGTTAAAAAGCAATCGTCAAAGTTCC
>NZ_JAVJQN010000023.1:0-101456 GCF_040218245.1 Coleofasciculus sp. E1-EBD-02
ACAAGAAAAGGGTTTTGTGGACAGGTTCTTATTTTGTCTCTAGCTGCGGTGGCGTTACAATAGAAAGGCTTAAGGTCTACATCCAAGAGCAAGAATGTCCTGATTCATCCCATCGCGCTCAAGCGAGGGTCTTCTCAGGACAGGAAGGATAACTGTAAGGGTAGCGTAATAGTTTTTAGCCAGGTGGCTGTAAAAATAGTTTACCGCTAGGATGGCGTTGCTCCCTCCTGATTAAAGGCGGCTGATCGGTGCGCGATCGCGGGGTTGTCAATCCAGCGAGAGCCTTCTCAAACGCAGACGATTTGTTGTCTTTTGATACGGGATGGGGAGCTTTCGGACATCCTAACCGTTGAAAAATTGCTGATTAGTAGTGGCGTGGCACACCTTAGCAAGATGAATTAGAATTACGCCCGGAAACTGTAGGGGCGCAAAGACTTGCGCCCGATTCAATGATAAAATCTATTCCACAATTTTAGCTGTGCCACGCCAGTAGGTTGGGTTGACGCCAGGAAACCCAACAGCATCTAGGGCGAAAGCCCTTACTACAAGCTCGTTACATTTGTTCATATTTCTTTGATTTTATCGGGTTTATTGGTTACAGACTCTAAGGAAACGTATAGTTTTATCAGGTCATCCAAAAAAAGCGATCGCGTCTTAACGGCTATGGAAACCAGTGATTTTACTCAGTCCTCGTCCACTCCCTCATCCCCAGACAAACCCCTGCCCAGAATCAAGATTTTGACCATGTTCCGCCTGGGTTTATTCCAGATGGGGTTAGGGATTATGGCGATTCTCACCTTGGGTATCCTCAACCGGGTGATGATTAGCGAACTCGGAATTAATCCAGCTTATGCCACAGGAGTTTTAGCCATGCATCAACTGGTTGCCCCGGCTAGAATTTGGTTTGGTCAACTTTCTGATGCTAAACCCCTCTTTGGATATCACCGCAGTGGTTATGTTTGGCTGGGCACCGCCGGATTTACGATCGCGGCTTTTCTGGCGGTTCAGGTGATGTGGCAACTGGGTGCAGCAGTACAAACGGCTGGAGGTTGGACATTAAATACCGAGATATTAGGCTGGACAGGGGTATTGGCATTAATTTTCACCCTCTATGGCTTAGCCCTGAGTGCCAGTTCTACCCCATTTACCGCTATGCTGGTGGATGTTTCGGATGAGGACAATCGCTCCAAGTTAATTGGCACAACCTGGTCAATGCTGATGGTGGGTATTATTATTGGCGGGATTACTGGGGGACTCTTGCTCAACAGCCTTGATCCGGCAGAAACCGCCTCACAGGTTAGTGCAGAGGTTTTGTCATCACCCTTAGCCACATTACAGACTCCCCTCAACCGTCTGTTTATCATCGTGCCACTGGTGGTTATCGGATTAACCCTGCTGGCAACTCTGGGAATTGAGAAAAAATACTCCCGCTACGCTTCCCGTTCTAGTTTAGTGGAACGAGAAGACCAAGTTACCTTGGGTAGAGCGCTGAAAGTGTTAACCGCAAGTCGCCAAACGGGTTTATTTTTCACCTTTTTACTGGTGATGACGATTAGCCTGTTTATGCAGGAAGGCGTGTTAGAACCTTATGGCGCTGATGTCTTTGGTATGCCCATTGGCGAAACCACTCGGCTCAACTCCTATTGGGGGTTAGGCACATTAATTGGTGTGAGTACCACAGGCTTTTTAGTCGTGCCTCATATCGGTAAACAAAATACGACGAAATTGGGGTGTCTATCCGTAGCCATTAGCTTCTGCCTGATTATTCTAGCCGGATTTACGCAACAGGGGGAGATTTTGAAGCTAGCGATGCTGTTATTTGGTCTAGCGGCGGGAATCACCACGACGGGAGCATTAAGTCTGATGCTGGATCTGACGGCGGCGGAAACAGCGGGAACCTTTATCGGTGCGTGGGGATTATCTCAAGCGATGGCGCGGGGGTTAGCTACCTTTATCGGCGGTTGGGTGTTGTCCATTGGAGAAACCCTGTTTACCGCACCTGTGCTAGCTTATGGTTTGGTATTTGCCTTGCAAGCCATAGGCATGATTGCCGCGATTTGGTTTTTGGGACGAGTAGACGTGCAAGAATTCCGGGATAATACCAAGCAAGCGATCGCGACGGTTATGGAAAACGATTTAGACGGGTAATATTGTAGGGGCGGGTTTCACCATTATTGTTTTGGATTGACCCAGATGTAACGAAACCCGCCCTGACCTAGTTTTGAGGGTAACCATTTCTATCCAGGGACTCTGGATGAGGGATTATATGGATGTTTGATAAATGAAGGAATTTTGGGCGTCTGTACTTGACTTTGCTAAAGAGATTACTAACCATGTTGGTAGCCAACTACTGCCTGATTTTCGCCAGGTACAGGCGTCGCAGAAAGCGGATGGGAGTTTGGTGACAAAAGCGGATCATTGGGCGGATGAGACAATTCGTCGGGCGATCGCGTCTCGGTTTCCTAGCCACGGAATCTTAAGTGAGGAAGGGGAACATCGGTTTCCTGATACGGAGTGGTGTTGGATTATCGATCCCTTAGATGGTACGACTAACTTTACACGAGGCATTCCGATTTGGGGGATCTCTCTGGGTTTGCTGTATCATGGCACACCAGTGTTTGGATATGTTCATTTTCCCCCCATTGGGCAATCCTTTCATGGCTTTTGGGCGGGGGAATCGGGATTAACCGATATTATTTCTGCCGCGTTTATGAATGAGTTTTCCATCCACAGTAGTCCGGATGAACTCAGTAATAATCACTTTTTCAACCTTTGCTCTCGCAGTACCTCCCTCTTACAGCAACCCTTCCCCTGTAAAATTCGCATGTTAGGGGTTGCCAGTTATAACTTCATCACCGTTGCTACAGGCGCGGTGCTTGGCGGGATGGAAGCAACACCCAAGATTTGGGATATTGCTGGGGCGTGGGTGATTGTGAAAGCCGCAGGTGCGGTTTGGGTGTCGTTGGAATCCGACCCAATTTTTCCGTTGAAAGCAGGTCAAGATTACGGTGGGCGATCGTTTCCCACGCTGATTGTTAGCCGTGCTGAATTAGTGGATGTGTTTAAATCTTATATCCAACAGAATTAGAATTAGCTCCCCTAGCCAGACGTTCCGCCGGAGTAGAGACGTAGCATGCTACGTCTCTACAACCCCCTCTCCCCATCACCCCTAAAATCTTGGCTAGAACCTTGATGATCACTCTACCGAGAGGTCATTATGGAAGCGTCAATGCGTTACAGCGATCGCTCCTAGCCATTTGCTACTGTACAGATTAATCCGGCTACAGGGAAAGGGCAGATCGTGATCAGTGGTGACATCGGGAAAGTTAAACCTAGCCCAAGGGTGCAACCAAACGGTACTCAAGGTAATACGGGAAGGAAGCGGCTTCTCGACCAGTAGCAGGGTATCAACGTTGAAAGGCTCACGAATAGGAGTTTTTTACGCAAGCCCCCACGATGGCGATTGCCCTCGTTACCAGAATAAAAAATAGGGGTCTGGGGGTAAGGACGGGCTAAAGCCGCTTAATTGGGTGTTTTCCCTTCCCGTCCTTAGCCAGGTTTTTTGAGAGTATTATGGAGCAATAGAGATTTACCATGTCTTACGACCAAGAAAAACAGGTAGCTATTGAGGCGGCGCTGACAGCAGCCAAACTCTGTGAGCAAGTTCGCCAAGAACAGGTGACTGAAGCGATGGAAAAGAGCGATAAGAGTCCTGTCACAGTGGCGGATTTGGGTTCCCAGGCGGTTATCTGCCGAGCGTTAGCGATGGCGTTTCCTGATGACCTCGTGGTGGGTGAAGAAGATGCGTCCCAGTTGCGTCAACCCGAAATGGCTGATCAACTGAATCGGGTAAGTCACTACGTCAAGTCTGTCGTTGGTGATGCGACACCGGATCAGGTATTGGACTGGATTGATCGCGGCAATAGTCAGATTGGGGGGCGCTATTGGACATTAGACCCCATCGATGGCACAAAAGGGTTTCTGCGTCAAGACCAATATGCCGTAGCTTTAGCGCTAGTAGAACTGGGTGAAGTGAAACTCGGTGTTCTGGTGTGTCCCGCCCTACCCATTTCCTCTCATGAACCGGATGGAGAAAAGGGTGTCCTCTTCGTCGCGGTACGGGGTCAGGGTGCAACCATGGTTCCCATCTCTGGCGGAGAACCTCAGCCGATTCAGGTGACAAAGGCTGATAGTCAGGAGGCGATGCGCTTTGTCGAGAGTGTGGAATCCGGTCACGGGGATCACTCACGACAGGATGCCGTTGCCAAAGCCGTAGGCATTACCTCACCTTCGTTGCGGATGGATTCTCAAGCCAAGTATGGCGCAGTCGCGTCGGGGCGTGCATCGCTTTACCTGCGTTTGCCATCACCCAAGTCTCCAGACTACCGGGAAAAGATTTGGGATCATGCGGCGGGAACGATTGTGGTTGAGGAAGCTGGCGGACGAGTGACCGATATGCACGGGAAAGCCCTCAACTTTTCTCTCGGTGCCAAACTGTCTGATAATCAGGGGGTCATTGTCAGCAATGGTGTGATTCACGATACCGTGCTGGACGCCTTGCGGGAAACGGCGAGCGTGTAAAGAGGGTGCCAATCTAACCATTGTCAGTGATCAAAAAGGGAAAAGGTTAAACCTTTTCCCTTGAACCTATCCCTCACAACCTTGAGTCAAGCGCCTTAATTGTCAGCATTGATTTCAACAGTTGACCCAGAATGACTCACCAACGGTTCTTCAATCAGTTGATCTAGACCCGCAAAGTTCAAGGCAGATTGCCAATTTTCTTGAACTTGAGGATCATCGGAATCCTGACGTAACTGAGCCAATCTACCTGTTGCATCCATCCAGAAGCCATATTCAGCGAAAATAGCTGGCTTTTCCCGTTCTGATGCATTGGCTAACTTTTGAGCAAGTTCAGTTTCTGGAGAAACACGCTCAACCCACCCTTCGACAGTCAAATTTCCAGAAGCATCACCCCCCTCCTCACAACTGAGGGAAAATACCCACTGGTATTTTTCCGATTCCTTGAGGAGTTCCTCCTCCTCTGTCATCGGTTCTGGCAGAGTGAACATGACAATTCCTGGCGTTTTGTTTAGAGAAACCGTTTCGTGATAAACAATCCCTTTATCTTGACTCAGCAATGCAAATTCTGCTTCTTTGGCTTGAGTCTCACCGACATAAACCAAGAACGTTGGATTGGGCTGTACAGTCACTTCAACTGGAACTGTGTTTTTTTCTGAGGTTTCTGGTACTAATGGTGTGACTTCGACTTTTTCTCCATAACACATACCCGAACCTCGCGAGAACCCTGGAGTTCTCCACCGAGACGCTCGAATTCTTCGGTTGCGAAATCGCAGACCTTTATTTCCAGCGAAGAGGGTTTCTGAAGGCTTCTGATGATTTTGACTGGAAGAATTTGGTTTGAATCCAGCGATCGCCATAGCACTGGCACTCATTACCAATCCGACAGACAACATCAGGGAAAACGTTTTCAGATAGATAGAGGGCTTTTTCATTTTACTTTTTGCCAATGGCAGGTCTTGAGACAAATCTAGCCTTATCCTTATTCTGGTCTGTAGAAACGTTCCGAGAGAACGTCTCTAGCTGGGGAAAAGAGAATCTGCTTTTCCCGGATCTACATCATTATCCTGGCAGACATTAGGATTTGGAGTTGAAATTTATAGCAGTAGACACATCGATTAGGACTTTCGGAACCATTGTAGAGACGCGCCATGGCGCGTCTCTTGTCAACTTACTCAGGACTATTAACGGGACGTCCTGCAACGAGATTCTCTAATCCCACAGATGCAAGGAGATCTTTCCAATCCGCTTGAACTTGAGGATTATTCGGATAACGCTCTCGCAATTCTGCTAGTGAACTCACCGCCTCTGTCCAAATGCCATGATCCACAAAGACTTTCGGTTGCTCAATGTCTGGGGTTTTGGCTAACTCTTGCTTGAGAGACTCTTCTTTGGCAATTCGCTTCACCCAGCCTTCTGCTGTAGGATTTTGACTCCAATCATTCTTATCGCAAGGAATGGTTACAAACCAATTGTAGGTTTGATCCACTTGTAACAACTTATTCTCTGGATCAGACGGATCGGACTCTGGGATGCTAATGCTGACAATTCCGGGAGTTTTATTTTCTAGAGAAATGGTTGTTTCATAAACAACCTCATCCCTGTTTTCAGTCATCAGCGTAAACACGGCTTCCTCTGCTTCAGTCTCGGTGATATGAACTAAGAACGTTGGAGTTTGCTCAACTGTCAATTCAACCGGGATTTCTTCAGTGGTGGATGATTCTTGGGGATCGTCTGGTAACTCCTTACTTTGAAGTTGCGGTAATAATGCGGTTACGTTAACTTGTTTTTCTTGATCCCCGATTTTGCAGACTCCCCGCGAGAACCCTCCGGTTCTGCGCCGAGAGGCTCGCATCCTCCGCCGCCGGAAGCGTAGACCTTTATTCCCTGCGACTAACGTTTCTGAAAGCTTCTGATTGTCCTGATTGGGTGAACTCGGTTTGAGACCAGCAATTGCCATGGCACTGGCACTCATCACTAATCCCAGAGACAACATCAGGGAAAACGTTTTAAGATATGTAGAGGACTTTTTCATTTTACTCCTTGCCAATGGCAGTAATGGATACAATTTTAAGTAACGCGGTAGTAGAGAGCTAGAGCGAAGTCTGTGTATTCATCTAGGGTATTCATTTACAGAGCAACTCCTCTCTATTCAGCCAAGTTTCCGGTTCTAGCTGTAAAGTTGACGTGACGCTAAACCAGGTTACCTCATTTTTTTATTTATAGCGACTCAGCTAAGGTGATCGGCAATGAGCCTATTCACCGTCTAAGCTGGCTTTGTGTCCAATTTAAACCCCATGACAGCAATAAACTGACAGGGTAATATATTATATACTAATATTCTATCTGATTCGTCTGTAAACTCTAGTATCATTACAGTTCTTTAAAAAAAGTGATTAATATCTGGAGAAACTTTGAAAGTGGCTATAGTGTTTTAACTTCACGTTAATTTATATTAAGTTTGATTATCCGAATCCAAGGTTCAAAATTCAAAAAAACTGCGTAAAGTAGGCGTTGTCAGTGAATTAACCCTCAGGGAAACAGGAGGCAATACCAAGATGATTTCTGAAATGCGTTCATTTTTCACGCAACATCCCGTAGGTAAGGGAATCATGGCATTTGGCGGCACAGTCGTTCTGACGAGTGTTGTCGTTACAGGGGTGATTGTGGGACTGCGACAATTGGGAGCGTTAGAAGGCTCTGAATTGAAAGCTTACGACCAACTCGTGCGATCGCGTCCTGAATCTGAGCCAAGCGATCGCGTGTTAGTCGTGGGGATTAGCGAAGAGGATATCCGTAAATATAACGCAGATCCCATATCCGACGCGACCTTAGCTGCGGTTCTACAGAAGCTAGCAGAGGCTCAACCCCGTGTAATCGGTATTGACATTGGACGAGATATTATTATTGGCGAAGGTCGTGAGGATTTAATTCAGGTTATTGAGCAAAACGATAACATCGTTGCCGCCTGCGTCATGAGTTCCGCAACTGAACCCGGAACGCCACCTGCTCCCGGAGTTCCTCTAGAACGGGTTGGTTTTGCGGATATGCAGCTTGATCGGGATCAAGTTATCCGCCGCACGGCATTAGTTTCATTTCCGCCGTTTGTGGAACCACTTCCAGAAAATCCCCATCTGTGTCAAGATCCCGATAACCTACTCTATTCCTTACCGTTTCAGTTAGCTCTATCCTATCTGGAAAAAGAGGGAATCGAAGAAGAATTAACCACCCCAGAGGAATTCATCAAGTTGGATTCCACGATCTTCCTTCCTCTAGAAGAGCAATCAGGTAACTATAGTTACACAGGTGCGCTTGACTACCAAATCATGATCAATTGGTCAGGTGAAAATCCTATTGAGCAAGTCACCGTAACTGATGTATTGGAAGGTAACGTTACTCCTAATCTTATTACAGACCGTGTGGTTGTAGTTGGATACACAGCAAGCTCGGTTAATGACGATTTTGCTACACCCTTTAGTGCAGCCGCTCAGGATCGAGTGTTAATGCCTGGGGTAGTCCTTCATGCTCAAGTTGTCAGTCAAATCCTGAGTACCGTTTTAGAGGGTCGCCCCTTAATTTGGTATTGGTCACAGGGGAGTGAAATTCTCTGGATTTTTCTCTGGTCAGTTGTCGGTGGAACCCTGGCTTGGAAAATTCGCCGTCCTTGGATTCTGATTCCCGTTGTGATTGTAGCGGGTGGTATTGTGTATGGTATTTCCTATGCTTTATTCGTCCAACAGTCGGGATGGATACCATTAGTACCACCAGTCGTCGGGTTAGTCTTAAGCACCTTTAGTGTTGTTATTCTTGACCGCTACGGTCAAGTTGTGGCTAAAACCGTTAAAAAACTGCTGAGAATTAACATTGAAATCGACGAAACGCAAAAAGAAGAGCAAGTCGCCCAAATCACAGAAACTGATAGCTTTCAAGACATTCAGATCAGAGCTGATCAGCTCAGACGTCGCCGCCAAATCACCAAGCCTAAAACCTATAATAATACAGTCACGGATCAAGTAGACCTAAATTGGGAAGAGGTTCCAGAACTCGGTCAATATCAACAAGTACTGCAACGAGCGAGAGTATTAAGACATCAGCTAAACCGGGTGGAGGATCAACGAGACGAGGTTGAAGAGGTTGATCATTCAACGAACGGTTCGTCCGGGACAATGCCAACGGTTAAAAAACAAGCATTTAATCCAGAAGACGAAAGTTATCTCTCACAATTACAAAGTCGGGGAAGACGGATGAGAAACAGATAAACAATGAACCAGGAACAACGAAGGATTCTCTTAAAACTTGCTGCCAAGGTATCCCAAGATCCTTTACTCTTGCGGAAACTCAGCGATCGAGTGTATCAGCTTATGCAAGAGGATTTACGGAAGCAACGCGAACGCTATAAAAACTACAGAAGGTTACTATAAATGGCTGACAATGGTAATATTACCCACGAACTTAACTACGTCACCGCTAATCGATTTTATATCGAAATCGAAAGTCAGATTACGGCTTCATTTAGCGAGTGTTCTGGGTTAGGAGTTCAGATTGATAAAGAAGTCTATTTTGAGGGAGGAGTCAACGAACAGCAACGCATCTTTCTCAAGCAAGCCAAATTTGATGATGTGACTCTAAAGCGGGGGATTACCGAAGATTTAGTGTTTTGGGATTGGATTAACAAAACGCTCAATCCCGGTAAAAAAGAACGGCGCAATGTCAACATTTTGGTCTTTAATCAAGCCGGAGAAACCATGCAATGTTGGACATTAATCGGTGCGATTCCAGTCGGTTGGAAAACGCCAGCCTTACAAGCGAGTTCTAGCACCGTGGCGATTGAGGAATTAACCCTTGCTTATGAAGGCTTAAAGGTTGTCGCCGAGCAAGGTGGCGGCGGTGCTAGTACCAATTTACAACGTGCTAACACTGGCTATTTCCCCAGCAATTAACTAGATCAATTGGTGGGAAAAAGTAAACTTAATGGTGAGAATCGTCATTTGTCATTTGTCATTTGTAAGGGTTTGAGGAATATTGACAAAAGTTGGGTATTTCCACCAACTTACTTAGAGACGTGCCATGGCACGTTTTGAAGGACAGGTTTAGGAAGAATGTCACTGACTTAAGGCTGGTGGGTTTCGACTTCGCTCAACCCACCCTACGGTATATCAAGGGTTTTGGCACTCCCTAAATGAAATGCTTATTTTAGTGCCATTCGGTTTAGGAATGTTCGTGATAATTGTACCTCAAACTTGCTCTGACTAAATTTTAAGCTTAAAAAAATTGATGAAATTTTCAGAACTATCACTGGGGATAAAAAAGCCATTACTGTCAGCTAAACCTCTTGGACAAATGACTGGTAAATTGCCCCCTCTAGGGCTATTGGCTAACTCAACTGTTCATAACTTAGACATACTTTCTTCCACGGGTAGAACTGTATTAGCGGCTATCTCTCAAACAGAGGAAAAGGAATCTGTCAGGTTGGCAGAAAATGCTCAAGCTAACGATGGCGTTGGATTGAGGAACGACACCCAACGGTCAAGTATTCCCAGAAACCGGGTTTCTGGTGAGGACAACAACGAAATATCGGCATTTTACCCAAAGGTTAATCAAGCCAAATCTTTTCCACAACTTCCTTTGAGTTGGCAAGACTTAAACACCCTAATTTATTTAGGTCAATTTCATAGTTTAGGTCGGTCTTCTCTTCAATCTTTGCAGGTGTTAAACCTTACTTTTGAAACTTCAATCGATCAGGAATTAGCTGAATTGTCCTTAAGTCGTTCTGAGAATGATCAGAATCGTTTACCTGAGTTAAGTTTCTCACGATTGAATTCAATTGCTTTAGACAAGAGTCATTCAAATTTACATCTAGATAGTCAATCCTCTAGTCAAACTACACCAACCTCTTGGGAGAGTTTGGCTGAATTAATTGGTGAAGATAGTCCGGCTTCTAGCCAGGATAGGGATGATGAAAGCATCGAAGGGTTCATGTTTACCCCAGAAGGATTTCGTCCTATTTATGCTAATCCGAGAAAAACATCTGGTGATGTGGCAGATTCAATTGAAGCGGAAGCAAAAACAGTTTCTGAAACCGATCAAACTTCTAGAGTAACGGTTCAACCTTCATCAACAGTCGTTCCATCCTCCCAATCAACCGAACCGGAACTCGTCAGTGAATCTAATTTGCGGATGTTGGCACAGGAAGTCTACAAGTTAGTCCGACAGCGTTTGCAAATTGATCGAGAACGTTATCGTCGTTAAGCTTTTTATAACATGGAATTATAAACTATAATGATTTAATCAAAAACAATCTATAGCTGATACTAGATTTAGGTTAACTGCCTCCGCTTTTATAGAGGGAAATCAGAGAAAACAATGGTAAAATCAAGGAAACTAAAATGGAGCAAATCAGTAAATATCGCTTAAATTCAAAGCTGAAACTGATACTAATCGGGGGTTTAGTTGTTTTTCTGATTATTGCCAACAAACATTTCAACATTCGGGAACTTTTGCAAACCGCCTTACATTGGGTTGAAAGTCTTGGTGTCTTAGCGCCCATTGTATATATAATTATCTACAACCTAGCAACAGTACTATTTATTCCGGGTTCCCTCTTGACCCTAAAAGGAGGTTGCTTGTTCGGCTTGTTTTGGGGTTCAATCTATGTCACGATCGCAGCAATGTTTGGCGCCATTTTTGCTTTCCTAATTGGACGCTATCTCTCGCGGGATTGGGTTTGTAAACAGATTGAACATCATCCCAAATTCAAAGCGATTAATCAAGCGGTGAAGAGAGAAGGATGGAAAATTGTCCTGCTGACTCGCCTTTCTCCTATCTTTCCGTTCAACCTACTCAATTACCTATTTGGTGTTACCCAAGTTTCTATCAAAGACTATGTTTTGGGTTCCATTGGGATGATTCCAGCTACCTTGGTATACGTTTATATCGGTTCCCTGGCTAGCAATTTAGCCACAGTCAATATGTCTAATCAACCTACCACACAGGAAACTCAAATCGCTAAATGGGTGATTCGGATAATTGGCTTAATGGCGACGATTGCGGTAACGGTCTACCTAGCCCATCTTGCTAAAAAAGCTTTAGATGAAACTGTTGTATAGCGCTACGCGCCAGGCAATGGGCAATAGGCAATCGCAAACCCCGAATAGGGGTGCGGACATCTTCACGTTGATACCCCAAGAAATCATTGTGCCAGGGAATCGCCTACAGAAATTAAACGAGGTTTTTGATTGGTTATGAATGACTTAATTCAGCAAACGGTAATTCTTGGCGGTGGGTTTACCGGACTGTTTACTGCTATACATTTAAGCCGTTCAAATTATCCGCGCTCAGTTATTCTTATCGATCGCGAAGAACGGTTTCGCTTTAAACCCCTTCTCTATGAGTATTTCAGCGGTCAAATGGAGGAACCAGAGGTTATGCCTCGTTTTGAGGAGTTACTTGACGGTAGCGGCGTGACATTCGTGCAAGATGCGGTGCAAACTATTGACCTGCACCAGAATCGAGTTACCTTAGCCTCAGGGACATCTTGCCCTTACAGTAATTTGGTCTTAGCTTTAGGCAGTGTCACGGGCTATTTTGGCGTTGAGGGGGCAAAGGAGAATGCTTTGCCATTTCGGGAAGGAAAAGACGCGATCGCACTAGATCAGCGTTTACGGGAATGCCTGATCCAAGCGATGCAAACCCCAGACAGGGAAGAACGCCGCAAACTGTTAACCGTTGTCATTATCGGGGGCGGTCCGACGGGAGTAGAATTAGCCGCCACGTTAGCCGATTTGCTGCCACCTTGGTATGAGGCAATGGGGGGTCAACCCCAAGAAATTCGGGTGGTACTGCTCAATCGTGGAGCCGAAATTCTCAAAGGTGATATTAATGATCCCCTGCGGGACACAGCATACGAGGAGTTGCAAAACCGTGCGGTTAAGGTGGAATTGCTGACCGAGGCACAAGCGACTGCTGTTCGCCCGGATTCCTTGGACTATGAACAGGGGGATAAGGTGGAAACGTTACCCGCCGCAACGATTGTGTGGACAGCCGGAACTTCAACCCATCCTTTAATTAAGGACTTGCCTATTGCTGAGGAAAAGCGCGATCGCAAAGGTCGTCCGTTGGTCAAACCAACCCTGCAACTGTTAGAGTTTCCCGACGTTTTCGCTGGCGGTGATTGCGCGGCTGTGGAAGACCAATCCCTCCCACCGACAGCACAGGTGGCGCATCAACAAGGAGACGCGATCGCGTCTAATCTCCAGGCTTTAGCCAAAGGTAGAGAACCTAAGCCTGCTGACGTTAACATTCGAGGCACGCTAATGAAACTAGGGTTAGAAGAGGCGGCGGCAAACATCTCTAATCAGGTTGAGGTGGATGGCGAAATCGGACACCTAATTCGCCAAGGCACTTATATGAATATCTTGCCCACACCCCTACGGGATTTGAAGTTGACAGCGAAATGGTTCACAGAGGAAGTGTATCAGCAATATTTAGAACCCAAAGTAACCGGAAAAACCGCGAAAGTGGTGGCGGGTGCTGTTGTAGGTACGCTGATTGCCAGAAAGTTGCTCAAAGCATTAGGGGATGAGAATAAAAAGTGAATGTCAAAAACCTGAAGGTGAGGAAGTTTTGAGTGTTGATTGTGTAGGGGCGGGTTTTACCATTAACAGTTTTTGTCACCCAGATATGACTAAACCCGCCCCGACGTTTGACCCTTCACTGGAAGCGGTATCTCTGGCACGAAATTGTCAACGATACAGTCGGCGGTACTAACCTCACGGTTTCCTATTGTCCCCTGTGCGATACCATTGTAGTCTTTGAGCGGGGGAACACCACTTACGGGGTATCGGGTAAGTTGTATCAAAGTTGCCTAGTGATGTGCGATCACGCTGATGATACCCTGTATGTACAACCCTGGGCGCTTGGTGTCGTGGGTGCAAACGTCAACCGTTCTCTAGACAGGCTTCCCGCCGTTACAACCCCACTTGGCGACTAGCCTAGCCGAGTATCCTGTATTTTTTGCAGGTGAACAAAACTATGAATCCCCAAAAAACTAAATGGTGGCAAAAAAGTGTAATCTACCAAATCTATCCTCTCACCTTTGCTGATGCCAATGGAGATGGTAAAGGAGACCTGAAAGGCATTATTCGTCGGTTAGATTACCTGAATGATGGCAATCCCGACAGTCAAATCTCATTAGGAGTTGATGCGATTTGGCTCTCCCCGATTAACCAATCACCGATGATTGATAATGGGTACGATGTAAGTGATTATCGCGATATCTGTCCTACCTTTGGCACATTAGCCGATTTTGAGATGCTTTTAAACGAAGCCCATCAACGCGGCATCAAAGTGATTATGGACTTAGTGATTAATCACACCTCAAATCAACACAATTGGTTTATCGAATCGAGTTCCAGCCGAGATAATCCCAAAAGCGATTGGTATTTATGGCAAGATCCCGCCCCGGATGGTGGAGTTCCCAACAACTGGCTTTCCTATTTCGGAGGAAGCGGGTGGACTTTTAATCAACAACGCGGTCAATATTATTACCACACGTTTAATTACAATCAACCTGATGTTAACTGGAGAAATCCAGAAGTTAAAGCCGCTATCTATGACATGCTCCGGTTTTGGCTGGATAAAGGGGTGGATGGCTTTAGACTGGATGCGTCGAGTGTGTATAGTAAAGACCAATACTTTCGCGATAATCCGATGAAATTTGGGGCAACGGATAGAAATGACTACAATAACCAACATCACCTTTACAATAAAAACCTTGCCGAAAACCATCAAATCATTAAGGAGATCCGGAACCTAATAGATGAGTATGACGACCGAGTGATTCTTGGTGAAACCTTCATCGATAATCGTCTTTATGATTCCATCGTTTTTTATGGGGTAAACAATGATGAACTTCATTTACCCTTCACCTTTGAATTTGCCTTTAGTCCTTGGTATCCTGCCTATCTGCAACAAGAAATTGAAAAGAAAGAACTTTTGACTCCAGCAGGTGCTTCGCCCACCTACTTCTTAGATAATCACGATATTCCCCGACATTTATCGCGCTGGATTGAATGTAGTCTCTGCACGAATCCCAAAGCCATTGCCAAAGCTGCCGCTACCATATTATTGACAGTTCGAGGGACTCCTCTTTTGTATTACGGTCAGGAAGTTGGCATGGTTAATCATCTCAATATTCCCCCAGAAAAAGCCAGGGATAAAGCTGTCGCTAATCCTCAAAGTGGTGAATCTGTACCGTCGCGGGATGGTGCGAGGACGCCGATGCAATGGGATGATTCGGCACAAGCAGGGTTTAGTTTTGGCAAAGATGTTGAACCTTGGTTACCTGTTAACGAAAACTATCTGGACGTGAATGTTGAAAATAAACTGAAGCAAGATGATTCAATTTTTAATTTCTATAAATCGTTACTACGAGTCCGCAAAAACAGCGAAGCGTTACAGGTGGGACGTTGGCGAACTCTGATTTATTATCCTTACGAGCATTTAGCCTACCTGAGAGAAACGGAACATGAGAGCGTGTTGATTTTAATTAACTTCTCCTATGAAAAAGATTTAGGATTGGATGAATCCATCGAAATCCCAATGTGGGAAGTTTTGCTATCCAATAAGCGGAAAACGGGCAAAATTATTGATTTACCCGAAAAGTTGCAACCTTTCGAGGTGTCTATCTTGAGAAAGTCATGAAACCTTTAGGGATAGTAGAGACGGTACCGTGGAACGTCTGGAAGCAAGGGGAGAAAAAATCGTAGGGGCGCAAAGACTTGCGCCCGATTCAATGGTCACTCCTGCGGTTGCTTATGGTGTGACGCGATCGCTGTGGTCTGCTGTTATTTTACACTGGCTGGCGGTAAATATTTGGTTATTTGTCTTCGGGGGAAGAGGCAAACTCCACGTCAAACAGACTGAGATTTTGCACGAGTCGCACTAACGTTTACGCCGATAGAGGTTATGAGGATTCGGATTGCTCAAGCATCGGATATTCCCGAATTAGCCAAACTGTATCAAGAAACGGTACTCGCGATCGCGCCTCAATTCTACTCTGATGCTCAAACCCATAGCTGGGCGTCGTTTGCTGAGGATAGGGTTGGGTTTCGGGAGTTCATTTTGTCAGGGACAACTTTTCTGGCGGTGGATGAAACCGGGATTCTCGGCTTTGCGGGAATAGCCAATAATGGTCATATTCTCTCAGCTTATGTGCGGCGCGATCGCATCCATCAAGGGATTGGTTCTCAGCTTATGGACATTCTCTTGGATTATGCTAAACGTCACAGGATTCAGCGCTTATATGCAGAAGCGAGTGAGTTTAGTTTGGGGTTGTTTAAAAGGTTTGGTTTTCAGGTTTATGATATGGAGATTGTCGAGCGTCAAGGGGTGGAGTTTCAGCGCTATTTGGTTGAACGATTTACCCTCATCCCTTAACTTTTTCAGCCTTGTATCGCAGGTACGCGGATTACGGTGCAGAGTTTGAGACAATAGGGCACGGCAATGCCGTACCCCTACGTTAGGGATAATTGATGGGGTAGAGGCACAATACTATCGTGCCCTAATCTAGCTGAATTCAACTGCCAAGAGTTGATCTAAAAGCAACAGCCAGCAACCGCAGATGGTAGGTGGGCAATGATTGCCCACCCTACTCAATCGCCTGTTGTAAGATTGCTTTATTCACCGACGGTTCAACGGTTTCCAGGGATGCAAGATTCGTCGCCAATAATTCCTCCACCATCGCATTCACCTTACCAGAGACACGATCACGCCAAGCCTGACGCTGTAGGGAATGTCCATCCTGCTTGCACCATTGTGCGATCGCATTAGATAAATCTTCTATCTTATTGGGTAACGGTTCAATCAACTCAGCCAACTCAGCCAACTCTTGAGGCGAAAAAAGCGATCGTTGATGCTGTAACAGTTCAATAAAAGCCACAACATTTTGTTCAGCAAATAACCGTGCGGCTTGTTGAACCACTTCCCCAGGCAAATCCAATCCTTCAGCAATCATCTCCCAACTCAAACCTAACTGCATTAGGCGGGGTATGGCTTTTAACTTGGCTTTTTGCTCACCTTCTTCTTGCGCTTCCTGATAAACCTTGGTTTGTTTGAGTTCACTTAACCCGAACATAGCTTGTATCTCCTCTCGGCTTTTTTGCGGTAATTTGTAAACGATGATTGTCTCGATTAAATCAATCAGATTCTGTTTAGTCGTCTCATCGGTTATCTGGACTTGGGCTTGTTCAATCAAGCGTCTGGCTTGTTCCGGGGCTGTCTTTTCCCTCTCAATCACTAGCTTAACAACATTAACCCCCAGAGAATCCGATGCCTCCTCTCCTAACTCATCTAAGTATATCCGAGTAACCCGGGTGAAAAGTTCCCTAAAGTGTAACGGTTGTTCCCTTTCAATCCGACGAGTGGGATAAATGACCACAACCCGCCATTGATGGGCAGGTTTGTATTGCTTCAGAAAAATAAACAGTTCCGTAAATACACGATAATATAAATTCTCATCCGGTTGAAACTGAACCTCGACCACATAAAAGGGTTCGTTTGATTGTTCATTCTTCGGCAGAAACAACCCATCGAGTCGAAATGACAGTTCCTTAATTTCACGGGATGTGAATTCATACATCTCGGCTTGTTCTGGGGATTGGTTGATCAGTTCAAAGAAGATACTGGGAAACCCTTTGAACAAGCGATAAAAAATGCTGTCAGTTTTCACGTTCTCCTTGGGCTTTCCATCACACAGTTGACGATTAATACTGTGTCACCCCAGAAGCGGAAAATTCCTATCACCACAATCTTGACAAATTTAACCAATTATGAGTTAAGCCAGGACAGACGACGCGATCGCACCTGTGGAAACCGTGTAGGGGCGACCCGCCTGCATCAATTAACAAACTACTCCACTCAATTGGATCGGGTCGCCCTTTACTCAATGCAACAAAAACGCTTAAACTTGCTCACATCAATAGCCCCGGGTTTGACTTTTCTCGACTTGCGCCAATAATTGTTCCTGGGTATGAGCCGTCGGTTTACAACTGAGTCCCTGACAAACTAAGCCAACGGAATTCTCCGGAAGACTGGGTTCTAATCGATACATAATCGCCGGAAAATACTGCGTCATTAGGGATAAAATCTGAGCCACGCTGGTGCGAATTAAGGTAGAATTGCGGAACCAATCTAAAGCCGTAAACAGACTAGGACAGGATTGGGATGACTGGTTCATCACACTACTAAACGCATTCAGGGCTTGTTCTGCGCGATCCAGATAAGCCAAGTTTTCCGTGAGTAACGTCAGACGCACCAAATTCGCGATCGCGACTCCATTCGCCGCAGGTGTGGCATTATCGGTATAACTGCGTTCCCGTACCAATAAATCCCCACTACTATCATTAGCAGCGTTATAGTAGCCTCCGAGTTCCACACTCCACAGGTATTCGTCAAATTCGTCCTGTACCTTAATCGCCTCCTCTAACCAAATATCCGGGATTGGCGATTGGGAAGACTCCTGTGCTGTTGCTAATCCTAGTGAGGCTTGATGCAAATCTAATAACGCTTTAATAAATAACGCATAATCTTCCGACTGTGCCAATACAGAGGCTTGACCTTCGTAATTCAAGCGATGGAAACGCTGATCAACCCATTGATTCTCCAGAATAAATTTAGCGGCTGTTGTTGCTAATTCCAGGTATTCGGGTTTACGAAATACGCCATACGCCCGGGCTAAACCAGAAATCATCAGGCTATTCCATGCCACAATCATTTTCGTATCTGTAACCGCCGGAATGCGACCTGACCAATTCTTGGTTTTTGCCTCCTGATTGTTTTGGGCGGGTGGGAAGGTTTTTAAGCTATCGGGAGGGGAACCATAACGGGCAGTAAATAGTTTTGCTAATGCCGTTTCTAAGGAATCACTTAACTGATCCGAATAACGGCGCTGCAATACATTTTGTCCTTCAAAATTGCCCTCAGGTGTCACCGTAAATTGTTCTTGCAATTCTGCCAATTCCTCAGCCGTGAGGAGTTGCTGCAATTCGGCATAACTCCAGACATAAAATGCCCCTTCTTCCGGTTCAGCGGCGCTGGGTTCGGTGAAGCTATCGGCATCTTGGGCGGCGTAAAAATAACCGGACGATGCGGTCATTTCCCGCGTCAGCCATTGCACGGTTCCCGATATTGCCCGTTCAAATGCAGCTTCTTTAATCCCCGCACTCCACAGATTCGCCAGATACTCGACAATCTGCCCATTATCGTAGAGCATTTTTTCAAAGTGAGGCACTGTCCAAGTGGCGTCTACGGTGTAGCGATGAAAGCCGCCAGCGACGTGATCATAGATTCCCCCTTTGGCTAAATCTAACCCACGCGATCGCGACGCTTGGTACGCATCAACCTCGGTCATCTCCTGGAAACGAATTCCCCGCAAGGCTAAATCCGCATAGGGAATCATCGGAAAACTCGGTCCATAACTCCCACTATCTACAATCCGGATTGTCTTGTCCATCCCCTGGCGCAGTAACTCAGCCGTGAGTTGTCCCGAAGCGGGGAGGAGAACCGACTGTTGTAGATGACCAAGAATTTCTTGTTTAAAGTTTTGCAGCTTGGTCTTTTCCACATCATAGAAGCGGCGAATCGCTTGCAATACCTGTAAAAAGCCTGGACGCCCATAGCGCGGTTCCACAGGGAAATACGTCCCGCCGTAAAAAGGAACCCGATCCTCTGGCGTCAGAAAGATATTCAGGGGCCAACCCCCTTGACCCGTCATCATCTGCAACGCCTGCATATAAATGCTATCAATATCTGGGCGTTCTTCCCGGTCTACCTTAATCGGTAAGAAATTGGCATTCATGTACTGTGCGATCGCCGGATCGGAAAAGGCTTCCCCTTCCATCACCGTACACCAGTGGCAGCTTGAGTAACCAATGGACAAGAAAATTGGCTTATTGTCTGCCTTGGCGGTGAATAAAGCTTCCTCACTCCAGGGCCACCAATCGATGGGGTTTTCCGCATGCTTACGCAGATAAAGGCTTTGGCATTGGGCAAGGCGATTGGTCATAGTGACTCTTAGTGACTCTTGATGCTCTCTGGATCAGTGTATCGCGGTTCGCGGTTTTGGTCTTCCCCAGTGGGACGAAGTTTCGTGCGGTTCGCGATCGCAACCCACCTAAAGCCCTTACTACGAAATACGCCTCTCAAAAGTTTTATAATCTTAATCACTTGTTCCCCAATCCCCAGAATGTCTAATCAACCTAAAATCCATCACCGTAGTAATGCCGTCCGCGATCGCGCCATTGAACATCTTCCTGGATTGAGTGAGCAAGATTGCGCTAAACTTCAGCAGCAGGGAATTACGACAACAGATCAACTCCTCAAAGTAGCGAATAGTCGCCAATCTCAACAAGCGTTAGCTAATCAACTGCAAATCAAGGCACAATATGTGTATAAATGGGTCGCACTGGCTGATTTAGCTCGCGTACCCAGTATTGGCTATGAATACTGTGGGTTATTACTGCACGCGGGCATTATTTCAGTCAAGCAGCTTGCTCAAACACCGACTCACAAGTTACACCAGCAAGTTTTACGACTGCAAGTGGCAACAATGCAACGGCGTGATCTGAGTCCTACTGTTGATCAAGTTGCTGCTTGGATTCAACAAGCACGGGAGTTAGCGAAGGAATGATATCATGTCCAACCTACCTAGGTGACTAAAACATTGCCTCTACTTCTGCCAAAGGTATAGTGGCACGTTGCCGTCGATCACTAATCATTTGCCAAAATTCTGCTGAGAGTTGCAGATTCAATTGCTCCGGATCAACGTTTGTCAATCCCAAGAAAAGGGCAATTGGTTTACCGTTTTGGGTAATCAGGATCTGTTCCTCCTGAGCATTTCGCACATAGTCCTGTAATTGTTCGGAAAGTTGTTCTATGGTTAACTGTCTCATCCCACAATTTCCTCTGTCAGTAACTTCGGGATAAAGCGTTTTGCCTAATACCTAACACCTAATCCTTCGCTAACACACCATTAAGGAAAATATCAGCAATGCCTTCTGCCATGTCTTGCACATCTTTGAGGGAGGCTCCTGGTTCCATAATCGTCTCATCGCTAAACCCCGCCACAGCAAACATACCTAAAAATACCCTGGCTACAACCTTGGGGTTAGTCCGCCGATAGATCCCCCGCTCCATTGCCGTTTCAAAGAAGGCTTCTGCCACATCGGACATTTTAGCAATGACTTCTGACTGGATGCGATCGCGTAAATCGGGGTGAAACTGGGCTTCCATAAAACAAACCCGCATCATATCCGCATTTTCATGCATCCGCATCATCCGTCGCCGCATCACCTGCGCCACGGCTTTATAACTCCCCATTTCGCTCAATTCCGTCAGCAAATCCGTGAGCAATTCCACCCATCCTTGGGTCGCCACCTCGACTAATATGGCTTTCTTATTCTCAAAATGGCGAAATAGAGTCCCTTCAGCGACACCCGCTTTTGCCGCTAAGTCACGGGTTGTTGTGCCGTTATACCCTCGACTGGCAAATAAACGTTGGGCAGCATCTAGGATACGCTGCTTTGTCTCTGTCTCTGATTGAGGGGGCTGATGTAAGATTCGCATTGGACTCCAAAATGAGCTGCAAGGGTTATGGGCGACAGGTTATCTATGCCAGAAAAGGCACGCTTTTAAGATCAGACGTATTTTACACTAGGTTATTTCTTCCCCCAAACGGGTGAAAATTTACAAAAAGTTAGTTGTCATGAACAAAAAGCCGCATGGTAGGGGAAGATGGGGGTAGTAGAGACGTTCCGGTGGAACGTCTGGGAGATGGAGGATTCCGGTGGAACGTCTGGGAGATGGGGGAGCTAAACTAGATAAAGTCCGTCCTATGATATTTTGCCTCCCCTAACCCAAAACATTAAAAATCACGAATGACGTAGCTTGCTTCTCAAGGGAGCGAGTATGACAAATGACAAATGACAAATGACGAATGACAAATGACAAAGAACCGATCTATTTTGCGTTTTCTGCGTTGGACTGTTCACTTGAAAAAATACCCCTGGCGCTCCATCCTAGGAGCGTTCTTAGTCGTAACTTTAGTATGGAGTAGTATCCCGTTGGGGGCTTTGGCTCGCAGCGAAACTCCACCGACGAACGCCGAATCAATCCAACCTTACTTGGATGGCGTCGTTGACCAGGTGACGGAGTTTCGCCTGGATAATGGGATGAAGTTTATCGTTCTAGAACGGCATCAAGCCCCCGTTGTCTCCTTTGCCACCTATGCGGATGTCGGTGGCGTTGATGAACCTGTAGGCAAAACGGGTGTGGCTCACTTTCTGGAACATTTAGCCTTTAAGGGAACCAACCAAATCGGCACCCGAAATTATCAGGCAGAAAAACCCCTGTTAAACCGCTTGGATCAGTTAGCGGCACAAATTAAAGCCGCGAAAAAGGCAGGGGACGAGGCAAAGGTTGCCGAATTAAAAGAGGAGTTTGCCCAAGTTGAAGCCCAAGCTGCTAGCTTGGTCAAGCAAAATGAGTTTGGTCAAATCGTTGAACAAGCTGGAGGTGTCGGATTAAATGCCGCCACGTCAGCCGATGCGACAGTTTATTTCTACAGCTTCCCCTCCAACAAACTGGAACTGTGGATGTCTTTGGAGTCGGAACGCTTCCTAGAACCTGTGTTTCGTGAATTTTATAAAGAACAAGAGGTGATTCTCGAAGAACGGCGTCTGCGAACCGACAACTCGCCCATCGGTAAAATGATCGAGGCGTTTCTGGATACGGCGTTCCAAGTCCATCCCTATCGGCGTCCTGTAATTGGGTATGACGAAGACATCCGCAACCTGACTCGCGACGATGTGCGGCAATTCTTTGAAACTCATTATGTTCCCAGTGAATTAACCATGGCGGTAGTGGGCGATGTTGATCCCGATGAGGTTAAAGAGTTGGCTCAAACCTACTTCGGACGCTATGAGGCAAAACCCGCTGCCCCTGAAGTAAACATTGTCGAACCTCCCCAGCAACAAACGCGGGAGGTGACGTTGGAACTACAGTCTCAGCCCTGGTATTTAGAAGGATACCATCGACCTTCTCGTACCCATCCTGACCATGTAGTCTATGAAATTATCGGGCGTTTACTCAGCGATGGTCGCACCTCTCGCCTGTATGAATCGTTGGTTCAAGAAAAACAAGTCGCCCTCTCCGCCGCCGGATTTAGCGGGTTTCCGGGAGATAAGTATCCCAATCTGATGCTGTTATATGCCCTAACTGCACCAGGACATACCGTTGAAGAAGTCGCGACAGCCCTGCGAGAAGAAATTGAGCAACTCAAAACCGAACCCGTTTCAGCCCAAGAGTTGGAACGAGTGAAAACCCAAGCCCGTGCTGGCTTATTGCGATCGCTCGATTCTAATATGGGAATGGCACGTAATTTAGTGGAATATCAGGTGAAAACAGGCGACTGGCGCAATCTGTTTAATGAACTCCAGGCAATCGCCCAAGTTACACCGGCTGATATCCAACGGGTGGCTCAATCGACGTTTACACCCGACAATCGCACCATTGGACGATTGTTGTCGAGTCAATAGTCTTATGTCTTATGTCAGGGAACAGGGAACAGGGAACAGGGAACAGGGAACAGGGAACAGGGAATAGGGAACACCTCTGCTTACCTCGGCTTACTTCGGCTTACCTCGACTTCGCTCGGTAACACGCTCAGTAACACGCTCGGTAACACGCTTGGTGTGTAACCGAGAACAGTAAAGAATGTCCTAACCTGCCAAGGTAGCTGCTATATTCCTCAAACCCTTACATAAGACATAAGCACCAATGACCAATGACAATAAGAGCCGTTAACTTTAATTTTTCCCATCTACTTATCTAATGAGCAATCTTACATTGAACAGATTCCGTCGAAAAGCTTGGCGCTGGTGTGGACTACTGGTTGCCACAATGCTGTTGGTTGTCGTATCGCGCACGCCTGCTGTGGCGGCTACGGCGAAGCATTATACCGAGTTAACCTTTCCGCCTCTGTCAGAAATTCAGATCCCGGAGTATACTCGCTATCAACTGGATAATGGCATCGTTGTCTATTTAATGGAAGACCACGAATTGCCCTTGGTGAGTGGAACCGCGATGATTCGGACAGGCGATCGCATTGAACCTGCTGATAAGGTTGGCTTAGCCAATATTACGGGAGAAGTTCTCCGCACTGGTGGAACAACAGAACATTCGCCGGATGAACTGAATCAGTTACTCGAACAACGGGCGGCGTCTGTGGAAACAGGGATCAGCACGTCAAGTGGTAGCGCTAGTTTCAATGCCCTCAGTGAAGATGTGGATATGGTGTTTGACTTATTCGCTGAGGTGATTCAAAAGCCTGCCTTTGCCGAAGATAAGCTGGAGTTGGCGAAAAAGCAACAAGCGGGACAAATTGCCCGTCGCAATGATGATCCTAAAGATATTGCCAGTCGCGAATTTACTAAACTGATTTATGGGAATCAGAGTCCCTATGCCCGCACGATCGAATATGAAACTCTAGCCAATATCTCCCGTGACGATGTGGTGGAATTTTACCAGAACTACTTCCATCCAGAACGGATGATTTTGGGTATCGTGGGAGATTTTGATTCCGATGAGATGCGATCGCGGATTCAGGAGAAGTTTGGTAACTGGAACCCCCCATCCCCTCTCCCAGAGGTAACGGTACCCTCTGCATCCCAGGCAAAGGAAGAGGGTTTATTTGTCGTGGATCAGGATCAACTTACCCAAAGTTATGTGTATCTGGGGCATATTGGCGGAGAATTTGATAACCCTGATTATCCGGCGTTGGATGTGATGAATCAGATCCTGAATGGGTTTGGCGGACGGTTATTTAACGAAGTGCGATCGCGCCAAGGGTTAGCCTATTCCGTCTATGGGTTCTGGAGTCCTCGCCATGACTATCCTGGCATGTTTGTTGCGGGTGGACAAACTCGTTCTGAAGCAACTGTATCCTTGATTCAAGCGATTCGCTCAGAAATTGAGAAAATCCGCACCACGCCTGTCACCCCAGAAGAACTTGAGTCTGCTAAAGACCAAGTTTTAAACTCATTTGTGTTTAACTTCCAAGATCCCAGCCAAACCTTATCGCGGCTGATGCGGTATGAATATTATGGGTATCCCGAAGATTTTCTCTTCCAGTATCAGCAGAAGGTGAAAGAGACGACGATTGAAGATGTCCAACGGGTGGCTCAAAAATATCTCCAACCCAATCAACTGGTTACATTAGTGGTTGGGAATACGGATGCGATTCAGCCTCCCTTAACCAGTCTGTCGAACAATATCACATCGTTAGATATCACCATTCCCGAACAAAGCAGTTAGCGGTTAAACGGGTAGGGGCGGGTTTTACTGATAACGTTCGGTTGATATCCGATAACTTGACTAAACCCGCCCTTCTAAACCAACATAGGACGAATGACTAATGACTAATGACCAATAACCTACGAACCCTGTAGGGTGCGTTAGCGTAGCGTAACGCACCAGACAAATGACATAAGACCAATAACCAATGACACCGACCCAGTTATTAATTTTTGCATCTGCTGGCTTATTTGCCGGAATCCTAGCCGGCTTTTTGGGAATCGGTGGCGGTACAGTTCTTGTACCTTTATTAGTAACCTTAGGATATGACTATCAACAAGCCGTTGCTACAAGTACCTTGTCAATCGTGATTACAGCGATTTCGGGTACATTACAGAATTGGCGGCTGGGTAACATAAATTTTAAACGGATCATAGTCATTGGTTTTCCGGCTATTATAACAGCGCCAATTGGCGCTTATTTAACAGAATTATTTGCCGACTACTGGTTAAAGGCGGCATTTGGACTATTACTCCTACTTAATATTTACTTAGTTCGACTCCGCAAACGTTTGAAAGCCAGAGAAAAGCAAGACGCTTCCGAAACAGGAACTCCCCGACAAACTCCGCACTCGAAAAGCAAAGCAGCATTAGCCAGAATTGGCACAGGAAGTACAGCAGGTTTACTCGCTGGTGTATTTGGTGTGGGTGGCGGTGTGATTCTAGTTCCCTTGCAAATTTTACTGTTGGGAGAGAGCATTAAAACAGCAATTCAAACCAGTTTAGGGGTGATTGTGATTACCGCAATTTCGGCTTGTGTTGGTCATGCTGTACAAGGGAATGTGTTATGGATTGAGGGATTACTTCTGGGTACAGGGGGTTTATTGGGAGCGCAAATTAGTACCCGTTTTTTGCCTAAATTACCGGATCAAGTGGTTAGTTTGGCATTTAGTACATTACTGGCTATCTTAGCCATTTACTTTTTCTGGCAGGCATGGCAAAGTTATAGCTGAACTGGCACAGGCTTTCTTCTGGGTTTCCATGGTCAATTGTATGAGTCGGCTATTCTGCCTCGTGTCCAATTCGATGATATCTGCTCTCCACTCGATTGGTTAATGTTTCTGGACAATGTTCCAGACGATTAAGTGTACTTTTTCCCGCCAGGACTACGGGTTGTTTTCTCTCTTTTTTTGAGAAATCCGGATCAAGGGTATTATTTCGACTTTCGTTTCGACTTGGGCGGTGTTCGATGTGCGCCGAAGTATTTTTCACTGCGGTAGCGAAGCCACACTCGCAATACTTGGGGGATCTGTTCTTTTTGTTCTTTGGTCAAGGTATTATAAAGTGCTAAAGCGCGATCGCGTTCTCGGCGACAGGCAGGATTATTGTGAGCATCCCAGTAGCTACGGGCAACCCGAATCCGCCGACAAACTTCCTTGATCAGTGCTTTTCCGGTCAGGGGTTGTTTCTGCTTTGCCATATTTTAATCAGAATGCATTATATAGGCTCAATTCTAACCTTACAGAGTATACAGACATATCCCCGACTGGGATCTGGCTGAGAACTTAAATTAATCCAGAACGAAACGCCTGAACCGCTGATTGAGTACGATCATCACCACGCAGTTTATCCAAAACATTTTGGACATAGTGTTGAACTGTTCCCGCTGGAATATCTAACCGTTTAGCAATTACCTCATTATCATACCCTTCAATAATGAACTGCAAAACCGCTAACTCCTGTTCAGTTAAAGGACAAGCCGCTATCAGTTGACTAGGTTTGCTAATATAATCCTGAATCGGTACTGCTTCTTGGGGGGGTGCTATCTCAGGTTGATCCTGAGTTAAACTGCTATGTTTTAGAACAATTTTAGCAATTCCGGGATCAAGCCAAACATCGCCTCTATGAGTCCGTTTAATCGCATTTAATAGCTGCTCAAAATTAATCGTTTTCATGCAATAGGAACTCGCCCCGGCTGCCAATGCCGCCATAACTGCTTCTTCGTTTTCCTCTAAAGTTAAGATTAAAATTTTTGTCGAACAATCGGGATGATTCGCTTTAATAGTTTGAAAACGTTGAGTTAACTCGATGCCATCCATGTCAGGAAGTCCAATGTCAACAATCCCAATATCTGGTTGAACCCTTTCAAGTAAGCTTAACCCGTCAGCACCATTAGCAGCTTCACCCACCCATTCAATCTCATGACTCTCTTGTAAAGCGGTTCGGAAACCTATACGAGTGAGTTCATGGTCTTCAATTAAAACGACTCTAATTTTACTCATTATCAATCTTAAACATCAGGTTTGCCAATAATCAGGTATTATTTCGGCTTCGCTCAGTAACACGCTCGGTAACACGCTCGGTGTGTCACAGGCAACAGGCAACAGTGAGGGTTTGAGGGTGGTTAACATTTCTGGGTACAGGGTACAGAATTTATGTCCAGGTACTTATCTGAGGATGAATGGTGCTGACTTAAGGCTGGTGGGTTGAGCGAAGTCGAAACCCACCCTACGGTATGTCGAGGGTTTTGGTGTCTAAAGGGAAATCAGGCATTGCAATGCATCTTAGCGTACCCTGGAAGCTAAAGCGCGATCGCACTCCCGTAACTGCTACGCTTAGGCTAGGCGTCTCTAGACAGTTATCCATCAACACAGGAACCGCTATGCAAAAGTACCTCCCTTTAGTCGCTCGGATTTTCCTCTCCGCTATTTTTATCAAGTCGGGGATTAGTAAAATTTTCGGTTTCGCTGGCACTCAAGAGTATATGGCTGCTAGCGGAATTCCTTTTGCGGGTATCGTTCTCGTTCCTACTATCATTGTATTAGTTGGTGGAGGACTCTCGGTTTTATTGGGCTATAAAGCCCGTTGGGGAGCTTTATTATTGATTGGCTTTTTAATTCCCGCCACCTTAATTTTCCACACCCAGTTTCCTGAAGAAGAAAATGCCTTTTTCAAGAATTTAGGCTTAATGGGCGGATTATTGATGGTTGTCGCCTTTGGTGCAGGTGAGATTAGTTTGGATCAACACAGCGAATCCTCTTCTATGCAGTCGGCGAAATAGATAAGTTCTTTGATTAGCATAAACTGAGGAATAGAAAGTAGTGGCGTGACACACCTTATTTGGTGGATTAGAATTGTAGGGGCGCAAGGACCTGCGCCCAGCTTAAACGTCAAATCTATTCCACAATTTTAGCTGTGTCAGTCCAGTAGATGTAAGTCGTTGGGAATTTAAACCTTAATAAAATAATGGCAAATTCCTTAGAGTGCGAGCATCTTGCTCGCTATTAATACCAATTACTCGCTATTAATACCCAATTTAAATGTACGACAGCGTAGTCGTCATTAACTGATACTAAAAAATCCGCGATCGCACTCAATATCCGTTACAATGTATGAAGAGAATCTCTCCGACTTTTCAGGAGGAGGCAATTATGCCAATTCAAAGCCAAAACATAATGGGAAAAGTTTTCACCCAATTGACAATTATTAACCGAGCTGACCAAATTCGGGCAGAAGATGGAACAATTTCACCTGAACAAATTCGGTCACTCACGCTGGAAAATGTATTGGTAGACACAGGAGCCACAACTTTGTGTTTGCCATCAGATGCAATTGCTTCACTGGGACTAAAAATTCTCAAAGAAGTCGATGTTGCGACAGCCATGGGTATTGGCAAAGCCCGAATTTTCCGAGATGCCACTCTCTCTATATTTGGTAGAGAAGGAACCTTTGAATGTTTGGAATTACCTGGTGGTGCAGATGCACTTTTGGGCGTGATACCGTTAGAAGCATTGGGGTTAGACATAGATGTGCAAAATCAAACCTTGAAGCCGTTACCCATCAGTCCAACAGATACCTATTTGACAATTTTGTAATAATCTATAATTAATTGAACAAGCTTGAGAACATCGGTTGGGTTGAGCGAAGTCGAAACCCAACCTACTTAGGGACTCTAAAACCTTGACAAAGGACAAAGGACGAATAACCACTAACAAATGACGAATGACCAATGACAAATGACCAATGACAAACCTTTATACCCTTGAGCTACTGTATTAATCCCAACTGCCCCAACCCTGAAAACTCAATAACTCAAAAATTTTGCCAAACCTGTGGCACAAAACTTATCCTCGCAGAAAGATATCGTCCGCTGCGGCTTCTAGGTGCTGGGGGATTGGGTAGAACCCTGTTAGCCGAGGATGAATCCCAACCCTCAAAACCTTACTGCGCCATCAAACAATTTTATCCTCAAAGACAAAACAATTCGCCAAAAGCTGCCCAATTATTTCACCAAGAAGCCGAACGCTTAAAAGAATTAGGCAACCATCCCCAAATCCCGGAATTCTTAGCCTATTTTGAGCAAGATACTTGTCAGTACATTGTCCAGGAATTTATCGATGGAGAGAATCTGAATCAAGAGTTAGCCCAACTCGGTGCATTTTCAGAAAAACAGGTTCGCTCTCTGCTGAGTGACTTACTCCCCGTACTGCAATTTGTTCACCAAGGAAACGTTATCCATCGAGATATTAAACCGGAGAATATTATTCGGCGGCGTCGCGACAATAAATTAGTTCTCGTCGATTTCGGGGCAGCAAAATATGCGACTTGGACAATTTTGGCGAAAACAGGAACAAGCATTGGTTCTGCTGGATATGCTGCACCTGAACAAACCTTTGGTAAAGCTGTCTTTGCTAGCGATATCTATAGTTTGGGCGTTACTTGCATTCACTTGTTAACCCAGATGCAGCCCTTTGATTTATATGAACCGCTAGAAAGTGGGTTTATCTGGCGACAGTATTTAGTCAATAACCCCATCAGTCAAAACTTGGCTGAACTTCTGGACAAAATGATTGATCCGGTGATGAAACAGCGATATCAATCGGTTGAGCAAGTTCTCCAAGATTTCCATCACTTGGGAACAAGTCAGACAACGACTCAACCAACCCTTCCATCGCAACCCCTAAACGTTAATGCTTCGCTAGTCAATACAATTCGCGGTCATTCGGATAGAATCTCCACTATAACCTTCAGCCCCGATAAAAAAAGTCTGGCAAGTGGTAGTGTTGATAAAACGATTAAACTGTGGCAAGTGAGTATGGCATGGGAAATTCGTACATTTGGTGGCTGGTTTTCTGGGAACCATAGTAAGGAGATAACTTGTCTGGCATTTAGCCCGGATGGAAAATATCTAGTCAGTGGAAGTCGGGATGCCACTCTAAGATTATGGCAGGTACAAACCGGAAAACAATTGGTTAGTGTCAAAAGTCATAACGGTGGCGTTGATTCAGTCGCATTTAACCCGAAGAAACGTCTTTTGGCAAGTTGCGGTAGAGATAACAAAATTCGGATTTGCCAGAGTCAAACGTTGAAAACGATACAGGTTTTATCCAGTCGTTCCAGTGGATTTAATTGTGTCGCCTTTAGTCCCGATGGACAAATCTTGGCGAGTGGAAGTGGGTATCGAACCATTAAACTGTGGTATGTTCCCCACTGGCAAAGGCTGGGGACTCTAGCCGGACATATCAATTCCGTTGATGCGATCGCGTTTAGTCCTGATAGTATGATTCTAGCTAGTGGCAGTTCAGACGCAACGATTCGGTTATGGGATATTCGCACCCTGACGCAAACCGCCCTAATTCAAGGGAATTGTCCCCAGGTGCGTTCCCTCGCCTTTAGTCCCGATGGGCGTCTCCTCGCCAGTTGCGGTGGTGATAACACGATTAGAATTTGGGATGTTGCAACTGCACAAGCATGTTGTATTCTCGAAGGACATACGGACACAGTTCAGGTTGTGGCATTTAGCCCCGATGGACAAACTTTAGCGAGTGGGAGTTGTGATAAAACGATTAAAATTTGGCGTGTTTGGTAAGAATTGTCATTCGTCATTTGCCATTCGTCATTTGTCATTTAGTCGGGGCGGGTGTAGTGGCGTGGCACACCTTATTTGGTGGATTAGAATTGTAGGGGCGCATGGCGTGCGCCCATTTTAACGGTAAAATCTATTCCACAATTTTAGCTGGGTCACGCCGCCATCGTGCGTTAGCAAAGCGTAACGCACCATTTCAAACGATAGTCGTGAAACCCGCCCCTACATAAGAAATGGGGTTTGGAGACCAAACCCCTACAACTCCCATCTCCCTCATCTACCTGTTCCCTGATAATATGACTCAACCCATCAATCTTTTCGAGTACGAATCATTAGCCCATCAGCAGTTATCTCGCATGGCGCTAGATTATTACGCCAGTGGCGCTTGGGATGAAATAACGTTGCGCGATAATCGGACAGCGTTTGAGAAATTCAAACTTCGTCCCCGCATGTTAGTTGATGTTAGTCAGCGAGATTTAAGTACAACGGTTTTAGGGCAATCTCTCTCCCTACCCATTCTAATTGCGCCGACTGCATTTCAATGTTTAGCTCATCCAGAAGGGGAAATCGCGACGGCGAAGGTAGCGGCTAACGTGGGATCAGCGATGGTATTGAGTACCATGTCTACTCAACCCTTAGAAGAGGTGGCATTGACATCCAAACAGGTGCAGTCAGACTCTCAGACGGATAGTCATTCTCCATTATGGTTTCAACTCTATGTCCATCGCGATCGCGCTTTGACTCAAAACTTAGTTGAACGGGCGGAAGCCGCCGGGTATAGCGCCCTTTGTCTCACCGTCGATGCGCCTGTTTTAGGGTGTCGAGAAAACGATAAGCGCAATCAGTTTACCTTACCCATGGGGATGCAGTTGGCGAATTTAGTCCATCGCGATATTCCGGAAATTGTTGGCGAATCGGGGTTATTTGCCTATTTTGTCCAACAGCTTGATCCTGGCTTGACATGGCAGGATTTGGAATGGTTGCAGTCCTTGACAAATTTACCAATTATTGTTAAAGGGATTTTACGGGGGGATGATGCACTGCGGGCAGTCGAACATGGGGCAAAGGCAGTGATTGTCTCCAATCATGGAGGTAGACAATTAGATAGTGCGATCGCGTCAATTGATGCGCTTCCTGATGTTGTCGCGGCTGTCGGCGATAAGGTTGATATCCTCATGGATGGAGGGATTCGCCGTGGTACAGATATCCTGAAAGCCTTAGCATTGGGGGCGAAAGCGGTGTTAGTGGGGCGTCCGGTGTTGTGGGGATTAGCGGTGGCGGGAGAAGCTGGCGTGCAGCATGTCTTGGAATTATTGCGGGATGAGTTGGATGTGGCAATGGCGTTGAGTGGTTGTGCCAAGGTACAGGATATTGATCAGAGTTTACTCACGCAATCCTTGTAGTGTGAGCATCTTGCTCACTCACCTGTCAGGAGCATCAAAGCCCCTCCAAATAAAAAAATATATTCCGCTTCCCTCTCCTTGTAGGAGAGGGCTAGGGAGAGGTTCGGGGAGGGGGTTTGGGGAGGGGTCTGACCCCTCAGTTAATGACCAGCAGTATCCTTCCCTAGTAGGGAAGGGGTTGGGGGTTAGGTTGGTAAGACTATTGAGCCGACTTATCGAACTTTGTTACGCTTATCAACAATAACAACGTCCGGATCTTTATCGCCTTCTAGATCGTGAGCTTCAACAACTTCTCGATCATTTGTCCTTGGCTGCTTAACCGTTGACACAGGCTTTTGTTCTACATGTGTTTCTACATGTTCTTCTTTCAGGTGAACGTCTTCTTCATGCTCATGTTCAACCTGTTCAGGTGCCTCAAAGATTTCTAATTCTTCTGCATGGCGATCGCGCATAATTGAGGCAGCATGTTCTACTTTCTCCTCGCTTCCGCTAACCATCAACAAATAGTCGCCAGCTTTGACGCGCTCATTGTACACCTTGGCTTTCTCTTCCGGAATACCCAGACCAATCAAAGCGCCAACAATACCGCCTGTTGCTGCACCAACTCCGGCTCCAGCTAAGGTTGATCCTAACGCCCCTATCTCGGCTCCGGCGGCGAGGATTGGACCAACACCAGGAATCGCCAGTACACCGACGCCAATCAAGAAGCCACCGACACCACCAAGAAGAGTACCCGTAGTCGCACCTATACCGGCTCCTTCTTTGGCTTCATTCCCCTGTCTTTCGGTAATTTCCTTGGCACCTTCCACATCTTCGATATTCCGTGCTAAGAGAGAGACTCTCTCCATATCAAAATTCGCATCCTTGAGCGCCTGAATCGTATCTTGCAGATCTTCGCGCTTGGGGAAAATACCAACAACACGTTTGTAGTCACGGGTTTCGGGTACAAACTTTTCTTTTTCTAACATTACTGTTTCCTTTGAATAAATTAAACAACGTTAGGCTTGATTCAGCCCTTTGTTTTGGTTTTGACTAAAGCTATCCGGATGAATTCAGAAGTATAACAACTAATGTCACACTTTATCCTTCTGGACAAACTTATTATTTGTTATCGACAGCAGAAGGAAAAATATCTTCGGCTACAATAACGGGTCTGTCTATATATCTAGACCCAAACTCCTTAATCTTTTCTGCGTCCCAACCGATGTCAGAATCCTGCAACAGCTTCGGGTTAAACTGACGCGCTACACCCGTCACAGTGACTCTTTCGCCTTCTTGAACAACGCTATCCTCAGCTTTAAGATTGCGATTGACACCAATCACTAAAACGCCGATATCATCTACCCAACCATCTTCAAATAGAGAGATTGAACTGGGAGAGTAAATATCTCTAACATCACCCTCGACAGCAATAACTTTGTCGAAATAGCCTGCGGGTGCTTCCGCTAAGTCTTGAGGAGTCGGAGCTAGGGCGAGGGATTCAGCGATAATAACAGGTTGATCTTCATACTCGACATATTCGTCACCTAACTCTACACCGTATTCGGTTTCGATATCGGCAATTACTAATTGCGCGACTTCACCCGTTACTTGAATCGGCATCTCTTGCTCCTCTGGAAGCTGGAAGGGAGCTTCTGTAAGATCTAGAATCAGAATAGGTTCGCTGCCCAACTCCTCCGCCTGTACGAGATAGCCAAAGTTACCCACTCTTTGTTCGACAATGTTTCTAATCGTGACCTCTTTTCCGATGATGTCTTCGGTATTTTCAGCAACGTCCTCGGTGGTAACGTTGGTTTTTCCATCCTGAATTTCCTCGTTATCAGTAGTGCAGCCAGGAAGCAGCAAAGCGGCTAGAGCGAATGCGATCGCTCCTAAGTAATTCCCTGTTCGTTTAGTCCATAAGGGGACGGAGTCTCCTTGATTTAACATGTATTATTCCTATTTCTAGAACGAAAATTGCTGCTTATCATCGCAGCCAACCCAACCCTCTAACTTGTTGACGGTTAGATGGAGGCGTTGTAAAACGTTATTTTTAGCGTTTTACTTATTGCACTAACCTACATTCGCTCTAAAAAATCCTTTTTGTATCTATCAGGAGAGTGACTTTCTCCCTCTGACTAATTGCAGAGTATTCCGGAAGCTTGAGCGGTTATTCCTTTTCAGGGTAGGCACAGGGAAAATTGAGCGGGTGATTGATTTCTGCCATAATGATCGGAATGCAAGCACTCAACACCCTAGCTCTAACTGTCATTTTAGGCGTCACCCTAACGGTTGCGCCATTTGCCAAACCCGTTCAGGCACAACCCTGGCGTCCTGTGCGTGGTAGTATCCTGTTTGGGATTAGTGGCATGGCATTCCTAGAACAGCAAGAGGGTTCCACCTCATTTCTCATCGTTCATGATAATAAAGGGGTAGGGGAAGGGCGTCTGGCGATGATCACGGTTATCGGCGAACAAGCGCCTGAATATAGTCCAATCAACTGGTTCAACCAACCCTTACCTGTAGATTTAGAAGCACTCACGGCTGTTCCTGGACAATCAGAACCCACATTTATGGCGTTAACCAGTTCGGGAACAGTCTATCATTTCCGGCTCAATGGCAATCATCAAAATGTGTCTGTTTTAAATGTATTTAATTTGCCTAATTTGCCGGAAGGCACTAATTTAGAAGGATTTGCCTTACAAAAAATTGAGGATAAGCTGCTCGCAGTTTGGGCGCATCGAGGTAACCAGGAAGACCCCGGAGTCCTGTATTGGGGAGTTTTGGACTTGAAAACCAATGAGATTACGCCTCAAGGTTCAGCCAGTTTAACCGTCCCATTTCCAGTGGATAATGTTCGCCATATTTCTGATCTCAAGGTTGATTCGGCTGGTATTGTTTACATTACCTCGGCTTCAGATAAGGGTAACGATGGACCCTTCCAGTCTGCCGTTTACGTAGCAGGTGGTTTGAGTTTACAGGATAACCGCATTGTATTTCGTCAAAACCAAGCACTGATACCTATTTATCGCTTAAATTATCACAAAGTAGAAGCGATTGAACTCCTACCCGGTACAGTCGGAGGAATCATTTTAGGAACCGATGATGAAAATATGGGTTCATCAGTTTGGGGCTTTGACGGAATGTTTTAATCCCTTATTTTTAAGTAGAGACTCGCCATGGCGCGTCTCTACCATGGCGCGTCTCTACTACTTAAATAATGTGTCCTAACCGCTATAGCGTTTGCTATAATATTAAAATCTATTCATCGTCTTTTTGTATAAAAATTTGCGAAATATAGTAGCGATCATCTTCTCGCCAAATTCCTATACCTGTCTCGTGGAAATCAGAATTCAAAATAGATTCGCGTTGCCCCTCGTCATCCATCCATTTTTGTACTATTGATGACGCAGAAGGAGAAGTATCGGAGAATTTATCAAAGGAAAAATTTTCAGCAATATGCTCAAAAGAAAACCCCGCAGCTTGTGCCCTTTTTTCTAAAGGTTCTCCTTGAATTCCCAGAGGTGATAAAAAGTTGCTTTGTGCCATTTTACGGCTATCACTACGAGCCAGTTTCGCCAAATTATCGTTAATTTTTAGTTGATTGAGACCACGCTGCTGACGAATTTCATTGATGCGCTGATAAATTTTTGCCTCCAATTGTGCTATGGCATCGGATTGGACAGTGATACCATAATCGGCGCTATCGCCTTCCGCAAGACTCTCTCTAGTCGGTGTCTCTTCTTGGGTTGGGCGTGGTGAAGTATCTAGGGAAAAAACTGTACAACTTGATAAGAGGAAACTAAGGAATACAGCCCCAGCCAAATAGGTAAATAGTTGCTGTGGTGGCGTTAAAAACCCTGTCAAAGCTGTACTAGGTTTGGATTGGCTGTTTAGCTTGCTCATCGATTATCTCCTTTGTCCAATCCGAAATGTATTTCACTTATCTTAGTTTACAGCACTTTTTCCGATAGAATACAAAAATGTATCCACTTGCTGTTCGGCTCAATCAGGGTCTGTAGTCAGCTAACATTTTTTTATACTAGCTACTCGGCTCAATTTTTTTAAACAGTCTCAAAATTAGTAAAATAAATAGAGCAGAAATTAAACTCAAACCCCATAACCCACAGCCCGCCGCAACGCCCAACGCTGATGATACCCAAACCGCCGCCGCCGTAGTCAGTCCCCGAATTCTATATCCTTGTCGCTGCGGCTGAGATTCTTGTACGATTACTCCTGCACCTAAAAATCCTACGCCACCGATAATGCCTTGAATCACGCGAGGAAGTGCGTCTGCGCTTTGTTCAGCAACACCAATTAATATGGGTATCAAGGCAAAGAATGCAGAACCAAAGCTAACTAGGATATGGGTTCTAAATCCGGCGGGTTTATCTTTGATTTCACGTTCAAAGCCAATAATTCCTCCCACCAGTAAAGCAATACCGAGTCTAAGTCCTATCCCTAACCAATCATTTGGCGCAAGTACGTAAATATTTGACATCAATTGAAATCCTTCCCAACTAACTCTTTTGAGTATAGTTGAAGATGAATTACCAAAAAGGAACCCGCATTATGGTTTCAGTCATCCTGGATAACCGGGCAGAAGGATTGACATTAGAAGAGATTGTCGAAGACTATCCACCATTGATTGTAGATAACGTGCGCTCTGCGATCGCTTATGCTGCCGCACTGGTGAGAGAAGAAGAACCGTTACCTTAAGCAAGAAAGTTGTTTTTTAATGAACCATATCGAAGGAAATCCTCAAAAGCTTCAATTTTAATTTGAGAAACGAATTTATCGGCGGCACTTCTAACTAAGCTAGATTGCTGGTAGTATAGTTCTCTGTTTGATATAAGCTGAAAAAGAGCGTTATACCAAGGCGAAATTTTTTGCTCTGGAACAAGCGGGATCATCCTTTTATTTTTGTTAAAACTATGAGCGACTCGTTCAATCGGCTTCACGGGCAACATAAAACCAGTTCCTAGATTAATCTCTTCAATTCCTCCTACATTACTGGAAATCACAGGAATTCCTCGAAGCATTGCTTCAATAATAATCAGTGGAATATTTTCTAGCCAGAGTGATGGTACTAATAAAATACGAGTTTTAGATAAAATTAGATCCACATCAGAAGATGGTTGGAGCAGGTAAATATTTGAAATACTTTCAAGCCATACTCGATCTTGATAAGTCGTTCCCCATGTCGGAACTGCGGCAAATTCCAGATCGGGAAATTGATCGGCTAGTTTTATAAATATTGAAATACCTTTTAAATGGCAGGGATTAACTAAGGTAATAAAACCATATTCAAAATTTCCGAAGTTGGGAAATGGTGGTTGACCATACGCAGGTAAGTAAATAGTAATTGGTTGAATATCTATCCAATGATGGACGTAATCGGCAAGGAATTTACTGTTAACAACAAATGCGTCTACTTGCTTCAAGATAGATGTTTTTTGACGATCAGGATAGAAGGAGTAGAAACCAAATGGCAATAATGATGGTGTTTGTGCTATGCAAATTACAGGACATTTACGAACACTTAGAGATGTTTTAAGCAAGACCTGTGTAATATCCTCAGCGGCAACTATTATGTAGTCAGGCTGAAATTGATTGATCTGATTTTTTAAATACCAACTAATTATTTCTTCATCTGATACAGCATGAACTTCAACACCATTTAGGTGAAATATATACGCTCCTTGATTGAGGGTACAACGGATACCATATCTTTCTTGTTCCTCGAAAAATTGCTTTTCTGTTACTCCGCCAGGAGGCTCGCCGAAAGCAGGTACAATAACCACGACTGAGTGCTTTCGTAACGCCAAAGCCTCAGCCAAATAACGGATAGTTTTATTGGCTCCACCTAATGGAGGCAGATAAGGCATATGCATTGTAAATAAAAGCTTCATACAATGTCCTTATTTAAGTTAAATCCTAGTTAATCAATCTGCCAACAATTTCGATAATTGATTGACTACCATTTGTACCTATGTTTTTTAAATATTGCTGTTTCTTGTTTTCATAAATATCGGCTTCCATTAATCTACGTTTTATCAACGTATAAAAATTATGCTGATAATTATTTAAGGACTGATGAAAAGAATAAAATTCATTCAAATCATTAATTACAGCATTGACTTCTTTAGATTCATCTAAATTTCTTTTATATGTACAATTTTTTCCATAATAATTATAGTGACATACAGGACTTTCAATCCCTGCATCTATCAAAGCCATAAGTTGTAAATACTGGGTAGAATTATGAGGTAGGAGTAGCACAGAATGTTTACCCAAATAAACAGTTTCATAAAAAGTTTCGATTCCTGGCGTTGTGATTACTAAGTCACTTCTACCGATACAAGACAAAAAAGCATTATGATCTAGGGTTTTAAATTTAACATTACAATACTTATTATATTGGTTAGCCAATTTTTTCATGACATGATTTTTTCCAGTTACAATAAATTCAAAGTCTGATTTATCCTTAAATAAAGGTGATAGTATATCTGTCATAATAAAAGGATATCTTGAATTTTGAGGAACCTGAATATATGGTGATTCAATTCCACCATAATTTATAAGTATTCTCTTAGTACTGCCGGACGCTTTTTCAACTTGACTAATATTCTTTCTAAAGACTGCCCCTACTTTATGAAAGTTAGAAGGTTTTTTCCCAAGTGCGTCAATTGCCTGATCGACTCCTAAAAAATCTTGGACTATATAAGCATCTATTGAATAAATATCTTCTATCTTCGGAGAACGCCACCAAAAAACAGAATCAAACATAACTGATTTGACATCTAAGCTTTTTGCTCTCAATGCCAGATTTAAATCACTACAACTGATTATTAAGGAATAGTTTAAAATTGTTTGATCATCTAAATTATTTCCTAGTATAGGCTTACTTTTATTTGATACGCTCAGGCTATCTAACGCTATTAATTCCCAGCTTGTATTATAGCCAGAAAAGTCAATATCATAATAATCTTTTAAATGGCTTGCTAAAGACAATGCTTTGCCTGTTGGTCCGTAAGAAAAGGGAGCTGCATAGATCAGTATTTTTTTTCTTAAGTTTCTCTTCATATAATTTGTTTAGATTATTTGCTGTAAATCTTACCATTGATATTCAAAATGTCTACATCCGTAGAAACAAAAAACTCTTGACTATGTTGTTCCGTATCGCAAATGGGAAAGCCAGCACAATTTAATGAGGTATTTATGAGTATAGGAATTCCATTTATTTCATATATTCTTGAAATCAGTTCATGCAACTCTGGATTATTCGCACGAGATAAAGTTTGAATACGACTCGTACCGTCTGCATGAACTATGGCAGGAGCAAGTTCTTTTGTTTTATAGCTTTTGCCGTAAATGACATATAAGGAGAACTATATTGAAAGTCAAACCAATCAGAGGCATATTCTTCTAATACAACTGGAGCAACAGGTCTAAACCATTCCCTTTTTTTTATCTTCTCACTAACAATTGTTTTGATCGCCATTGTAGTTGGAATTGCCAATAAACTTCTGTGTCCCAGCGCTCTAGGTCCAGTTTCAGAACGCCCCATGTGCCAAGCAACTATCTTACCACTTAGCATTAAATCAGTTAATTTTTTATAGACAGAATCTGAAATTAAGTTGTTTTTAATACCTCGCCCTAAATAAGGAAGATTTGTAGTCGGTATTGCTTTATCTTGAGAACCAAAGTAATGTAATAATGCGCCTAATGACTGTCCCTCATCACCCGGGCAGGAAGGAACATAAACATTTTTGTAACCCAATGATTCACCTAACTCAGTATTGGTAATTACGTTTAAAGCACATCCTCCTGTTACAACAAGGTTATCTGAGTAATGCCTGTAATTTTCTATAGTGCTAATCAGATTTTCCGTGTACATTTTTTGTAAGGTGAACGCTAGAGAAGCCGCATCATCTGGAGTTTTAACATCCAAATAAGTGCAAAGTCTATCTAAAGACTCTTTATCAAATACCCATCCCAAATGGGCAAATTTATTACTTAATAATACTTCTTGATATTTCTCATTAAAATTCCCATAAGCAGCTAAACCCATAACTTTCCCAGCAGCATTGATATCATTAAATAGTTTATAAGCAACAATTGCCCACAATTTACCATCAAATCCATCAAAGCCTTGATTGAATGGAGAGCCTATCAAGTTTAGTTTTTTGTTTTTATAATGATAGATAAGACAGTTAGCTTTATGTAATGGGATTCGGTGATCTCCACCACCATCCATTGCTAAGACTAAGGCATCTTCAAAATTAGTGAGGTAGCAAAAAGAAGCATGACAATCTAGATGTTGTACTTCCGCTATCTGTTTTTGAGAGAAATTTCTATAGATGTACTCAATAACTTCAGGATATAGCCTTTCTCCATTATGCCGACTAACAATAAATTTAATTTTATTATCCAGATCTAACTCGTAAATTAGGAACGAAATTAGTGCAAATAACGTAGAAGTTTTATTGATTCTGTAGCGCTTATAATTAAAAAAACGTTCCATTTCTAAATGTAAAATGACTTGTTGACTATTGGCAATTGTGAGACAAGAGTCATGGGCATTTTCGGCTAATGAGATATAATACATCTTAATTGTTGCTGTTATTTAAGTTCAAGATTTATATAAAAAATAATATTATTCAATCAACTCATGAAAGTCAATATTTTGTATAGACTCCTGATCGAGCCATTTAGAAAGCACTGGAATATCAAAATTATTTAATTTTTCAATTAACTGCACTGGATTGTCTTCTGAAATAAAAATTGCTCTATGTTCAGGGCGAATAAATTTCTCTTCTGTTGCATAATCCAAAAAAGAAAGTAGTCTGTCATAAAACCCTTCAATATTTAAGAGTCCACAGGCTTTTCTATGAAATCCAAGTTGAGTCCAGGTTGCCACTTCACAAAATTCCTCTAATGTTCCTAATCCTCCTGGTAAAGCAATAAAGGCATCAGACAGATCAGCCATTAGCGATTTGCGCTCGTGCATTGATCCCACAACCCGCAGATCGCTTAATCCAGTATGTGCAGCCTCAAGGTAACTATCACGAACACCAAAGTTGGAGCCACAGTAAACACAAATACTCTTCATCAGTTAAAGCGAGCGCTTCTTGTTAGACTACAAATTTTATTGGCTTGGCTACAAGCTGCATTAATTTATAGTCATGTTTTCCAGGATAAACATTCTCAATGATTTGCACAGTAATAAAAGGTGTAATTTAGTACAGATTTTGACCTATATTTTTTAGCCGCAAATTGTTCAAAAAAGTATAGTTTAGTCTTAAAAAGTTGCAAAAGGGTGCAAAAGGTAGTAAAATCAATAAAAACAAATATGCGGATCGCCGATGGATGTCTACGAAGTCCTGGAATGGGTCGATGAATTGGTGTTGACCAAAACAGGATCGCACTTAAATAGCTTGCAACAGGCAGTATTATCAGGGGTCTGGAATAGTAAAAAATACAGAGAAATCGCGGATGACTATCACTGTACTGAAGCTAACGTCAAAAGAGTAGCGGGCAATTTATGGCAACTGATATCAGAAGAATTGGAAGAACAAGTTAATAAATCGAACTTCCGCGCTACAATGGAACGTTATTATATTTATAATTCTAATGTTGGTGATTTTGCACAGAGTAAATTTTGGGGAAGTAACATCAATCTCTGTAGAGAAAATTGGCATTCTGACGAAACTACACAAAACCGATCGCGCACCTCAAACGCCACCAGTACCAAACCCGAAAAACGCCACGATTTGACCGAAGCACCAGAGTGCGATCGCGTCTACAACCGCACCACACAACTAACCACCCTCAAACAGTGGATACTCCAAGAAAAAATCCGCATTGTCACTATCTTTGGATTGCCTGGTATCGGCAAAACCACCATTGCTAGAGAACTGGTAGAACAAATTCAAGATAACTTCGATTATATCCTCTGGCGCAACTGTACCGAAACCCTGACACTACAATGCCTACAAACTAACTTAATTCAGTTTTTTTCCCAAGATAGAGAAACTCAACTCCCCTCCCTAATCGACTATCTGCGATCGCATCCCTGTCTAATCATCCTCGACGACTTCCAAGAACTATTTACCCCTGGAGAATTAGCTGGCACATATCTGCCAGACTGTGAAAATTACAGCAAATTCTGGCAACAAATGGCGCGAACATTTCACCACAGTTGCTTCCTCCTCATGAGTTGGGAAAAACCTACAGAAATTGCTATCTTAGAAGGAGAAAATCGCCACTGTCGCACGTTACAACTTGATGGTTTGGCAGAGTCGGCGGCGGAACTATTGACGAATAAAGCCTTAACCGATGAGGATAAATGGTTGGAACTTATCGAACGGTATAATGGCAATCCCTCCTGGTTAACTATAATTGCCTCTACCATCCAAGATTTATTTAACGGTAGCGTTGATCGCTTCTTATCCTATCCCACTCTCTTTCTGGGAGACTTAGAACCCAGATTGCAGGCACAGTATCAACGGTTATCTGAATCTGAGAAAATGGTAACGCTGTGGTTAGCGAACCAAAACGCGGCAGACATTTCCGATAAACCTGCTGAGTTAGCGTTGTCTGATTCTGATTTTTTGAAGGCGGTACAGTCTTTGAGGAAACGGGGTTTAATTGAAAAAATAACCGATAACGGATCATCAATGTTCGCCGTTCAAGCTTTAGTTAAAGCCTATGTGAAAGAGAGATAGAATGTGCCCCGAAGGTTTCTAGCCCCCAGCCACATCTGAGAAACCATCTAGGTCTGTCGCCAATTCTCAGTTTGAAGACCAACAACGCGATTAAATTCTCGTTGGTTGGCGGTAATCATTATCAGTTGATGTTCCAGTGCGGTGGCAGCAATCAAGACATCATAAGCCCCAATTGGCTGTCCTTGAGATTTGAGTACGGCACGAATCTCAGCCGCTTTTTCAGCTTCGGCGGTTGTGAAAGGGAGAATCGTCACAGAAGACAAAAAACTGAGAATAATGGGTTTGATTTTTTCTGCCCGTTGTGGATTGAGGGTTAAACCATAGTTGAGTTCCATCACTGTAATTAAGGAAACAGCAATGTTGATTGGGGCGGTTTGCGTGATTCTGCTTTGAGTACCTGGTTCGCCTTTGATGAAGTCACTGATGACACAGGTATCGAGGAGGTATTGCATTAGAAAATTTCCGGTTCGCGAGGGGGAAGCAGTTCATCCCGATAGGACTCGAAAGCGGGGAAATCAGGGATTCCTTGATAAGACAAAATCGCCTCTGGCCATTGGGACACTGAAATGGGTGGCGTTTGTATGGTGCGGCGTAACACTTGCACAATTAAAGTAGGCAGGGGAATATTAGATTGTGTGGCTTGATGGATGAGGTCTTGTTCGAGGTCTGGCGGTAGGTCGATGGTAATTTGCATCGGTAATTTTCCTCAATTTATCCCGCTTCGAGATTTTATCACCCTCCATGATAAACTCAACGAGGATTAAATGTCTGCGGTGAGGATGAGCTTGCAAAACAAGGACTGTAGCTTTTAATCGCCTCAAAACTCTCTTGAAATCCGGGTAAAAATGGTTAAAGCTATTGCTGTTGTAGGTTGGGTTGAGCAACGAAACCCAACGCGAGCAGGTTAACGTAAACATTATGTGTAAACCTGACATACTCCCAGTCAGCTTTAGCTGACTTGAGCTTTGAGCCTTGGGTTTTAACCCAAGGCGGTTTAACATAGAGTTCGATAATGATTAATTTAAGGTTCCTTTAGAACTGACGAGACCAATCTTTAAACCAGCGTTCTACCACCACTTTTGTTTGGGTAAAAAACTCAACGGCTTGTCGCCCTTGTCCATGTAAATCGCCATAAAAACTATTTTTCCAACCACTAAAGGGAAAGAATGCCATCGGTGCGGCTACGCCAATATTAATGCCAATATTCCCCGCTTCGGCTTCATAGCGAAACTGTCGCGCGGCAGCACCACTGGTAGTAAATAAACACGCCATATTCCCCCATTGACCTCCGTTGACCAATGCGATCGCGTCTTCAATGGTGTCCAGATGCATTAGACTTAACACCGGACCAAATATTTCCGTTTGAGATAGAGAACTGTCGGGGTTGACATTTTCCAGAATTGTGGGTCGAATAAAATTCCCTTGCTCATACCCCGAAAGCTTCACCTTGCGCCCGTCTACCAATACCTTTGCGCCTTCATCAGCACCCTGTTGAATCAATCCCTCAATCCGGGTTTGACTGTCACGGCTAATCACCGGTCCCATTTCCACCCCTTCATCCAATCCATAGCCAACGACACGAGTTTGAGCCGCAGACGCGATCGCATCGGTAAAACTATGCCGTGCTTCCCCCACGGTAACGGCTACAGACGCCGCCAGACACCGTTGTCCCGCACAACCAAAGGCACTATCGGCAGCAATTCGAGTTGTCATTTCCATATCTGCATCCGGGAGAACAATAAGGGGATTTTTTGCCCCTCCCTGACATTGCACCCGCTTGCCGTGAGCGGCGCCTTTGCTGTATACATACTGTGCCACCGGGGATGATCCGACAAAACTAATGGCGCGAATTGTGGGATGTTCTAAAATCGCATCCACGACGGTTTTTGCCCCATTCACCAGATTTACCACCCCTTTAGGTAATCCCGTCGCTTCTAACAACTCAAACACCTTTTGCATCGTCAACGGGACTTTTTCCGAAGGTTTAACGATACAGGTATTTCCGCAGGCGATCGCATAAGGTAGAAACCAGAAGGGAATCATCCCTGGAAAATTGAACGGCGCAATAATCGCTATGACTCCCACAGGTTGACGAATCATGATTTCATCAATTCCCCGCGCCACATCTTCCAGGTTATATCCCTGCATCAGCATCGGAATACCACAGGCGACTTCCACGTTTTCAATTGCCCGTCGTAATTCAGCTTTTGACTCCTTTAGGGTTTTACCGCATTCCAGGGTAATCGTCTGGGCTAAGTCGTCCAAATTCTCGTCTAATAAAACCTTAAGTTTAAACAGATATTGGACTCGGGTTGGTGGAGGAATCCGCCGCCAATCGGAGAAAGCGACAGCCGCCGCCTCCACCGCCGCGTCTACATCATCTTGAGGCGACAAAGGAACTTGGGCTAAAACATCAACAGTAGCCGGATTAACCACCTGAAGCGATTCCGTGGCGCTGGAGGGACACCATTTGCCATTGATATAGTTCGGTAACAGATTTTTTAGATGCACCGTTGGTTCTCCAAAATGGGCGAGCAAGGGAAGATGGGAGAGCTGGGGGAGCTGGGGGAGCTGAGGAAGCTGAGGGAGCTGGGGGAGCTGGGGGAGCTGAGGGAGATGGGGAAGCTGGGGAAGCTGGGGGAGCTGGGGAAGCTGGGGGAGCTGGGGGAGCTGGGGAAGCTGAGGGAGATGAGGAAGTTAACTCAAAACTCTACCTTACCTATTGCCTATTGCCTATTGCCCATTGCCTGTTCCCTGTTCCCTGACGAATGACAAAAGTCGAATGACTAATCACGATTGACAAATGACCAATGACAAATGACAAATTACCGATCAACCACATTTAAGCGTCGAGTAATCATCGTCATCCCATCACCCCGAATCAAAACGGCTGAAATCCAGCGATCCTGGGGAGTTAAGGGCGCTCGTCCCACTTTAAAAATTCCGCCTGCGGATAGTAAATCCAATTCCAAGTCACTGGGTTGGCTGTAGCGATCGCCATTAATCGGTTCTTCTAAAGCAGTTCCCAATAGTAGATTATCCCCTAGGGGTTCTTGGACGATCGCATCAAAGTTAAACGACTGACCAATACGCACCTGTTCCGGTAAAATCACTTGCAGGTTGGGAGGATTGACGCCAGATGTCAGTTGGGAACGTTCTGCCAAAATTTCCGAGGAGACGATTTGTTGATTTTCGTAACGTTGGCGCGATCGCAACATGGATTCGAGTTTCACCATTGTACCGTTGTTGGGCTGAGTTCCGGTTACGGTGGTGACTGTCTCCGCCACAATCCCATCCCCTTGATTGTCCCAAGACTGTAACTCGGTGCGATACGTCAATTGAGGATAGCGTTCCCACAGTTGCTTCAGGGCTTCCTCCATCTGAGCGTGAGTCAAACCGTCAGAATGTTTGAAATCCTGGCTATAGAACTGCATCACACCCTCCACATCCCGGCGATTTGCGGCTGCATCGATTTGCGCCAGGAGTTCTTTAAGCTGAGGTGGGGCGGTTGCGGGATCTTCGGCTTTTGCTGCCGTTGCCCATCCCAGGGTTAAACCCAGGGCGAAGAGCAAAATCATTGACCCATTCAGCGAATACGCCTTGGTTTTCGCGCTCAAGGAACCTGACTTTTCAAACCTTGGGGAGAATTCAAAGCCTCTCTCCTTGCCGGAGAGAGGTTTGGAGAGAGGTTTTCTATATCCCGTGAAAAGTACGCTCAAGGAACGGGAAACGCGACGAAACATATTGACCGGATTGTGCATTAGGGGCATCGTAGGAAATAGTTTATATAAAGAAATTGGCTTCCAATTGGACAGATAAGATGGTATATTCGCCAATTTACTGCCAATCTTCGATTTTAACTCGACATAAGAGTCGCCTTTAGGAGGAACAACAACCTTGGCTGACACTCCAATTCGCTTATTGATTGCTGCCAGTGGCACAGGAGGACACTTATTTCCGGCGCTGGCGTTAGCTCAACAGTTACCAGAGTACCAAATTGAGTGGCTGGGCGTACCGAACCGGGTGGAACAATCGGTGATTCCCCAACACTATCCCCTGCACACGATTTCGGTTGAAGGCTTTCAGAAACCCTTGGGACTAAATACGGTTCGCGTTTTTGGGCGTCTCGTGGGTTCCATCCGGCAGGTGCAGCGACTGATCCAAACTCGGCAATTTGATGCTCTGTTTTCCACAGGCGGTTATATTGCTGGACCTGCGATCGTCGCGGCACGGTTACAGGGATTGCCAGTTATTTTACACGAATCCAACGCTATTCCCGGAAAAGTTACGCGCTGGCTGAGTCCCTTCTGTGATCAGGTAGCGATCGGATTTGACGCCGCCTCCAAGTATTTACCCAAAGCCCAAACCGTCACCGTTGGTACACCTGTTCGGGCTGATTTCTATAAGCCTCAGCCGTTAGACTTACCGATTCCTGACGATGTGCCGTTAATTGTCGTGGTTGGCGGTTCCCAAGGGGCCGTGAGTGTGAATCAACTCGTGCGTCAATGCGCCAAGACTTGGTTTGAAATGGGCGCGTGGATAGTCCATTTAACCGGGGAAAAAGACCCAGAGGCTTCCACCTTAGAGCATCCCCACTATATTGAACTGCCATTTTACACCAACATGGCAGCGCTACTGCAACGGGCGAATTTAGCGATTAGTCGAGCGGGTGCGGGTTCGTTAACAGAATTGGCGACAACCGGAACACCAGCTATTTTAATTCCTTATCCTTACGCCGCAGAAGATCACCAAAGCTTTAATGCGGCTAGTTTTGCCCAAACGGGGGCGGCTCTGGTTTTTTCGCAATCTGAACTCACCCCCGAATTACTCGAAAGTAAGGTGTCTTATTTGCTCAAATCTCCGGACATTCTCCAGCAAATGGCAGAAAAAGCGGCATCGTTAGCGGTGACGGATAGTGCAGAACAATTAGCAATGTTGGTGCGTCGGCTTGTGGAGAAAAAATAAGCGCAATTTCAGACAATTGAATTTACCAAAACCTTATCGGCTGTCTGAAATTGTCGCTGAATAAACGAACGACAAGCACACACCACCAAACACGATGAAACTCAGACTTTTGACAGTGCTAACCCTTGTGGCAAGTACCAGTTTTGTTGTTCCGGTAAAAGCCCAAAACGCCCAACCTGTTCAATCATCCCAAGAACAGGTTAATCGTGAGCAACTATTAGAAGCTTGTGCCAACAACCGCGCTGATACGTTACCCAATCCGTTTACAGATGTATCGCCGACTCACTGGGCGTACAAAGCAGTGTTGAGTATGTATTATTGTGGTGCTTATCGTGGCTCCATTCCCCCCGAACGAGTCAAGCCGTTGTTAGATGAGCTAGAGTAGATAAGACCATACTGCCTTATATGGGGCAATTCTAACGAATTTCCTAGCCGAATAAGCATTTCATGCCGTGTTGGGTAATCCCGTAGCGTTGTTTGAGTTCGGGGAGGGCTTGGCGTAGGCGATCAAGGAGGCGATCGAGGATGGGTGGGGATGGCTTTAGGTTCATCGTTCTATATTTAATTTAGCGATCGCGTACTTTTACAAAAGTTAATCAGCGTACCGTTTACTTTTATCCGACTACTGATCAACAGCATATTCGTCACTGTATAGTTTCTTGACGCCGCACGCTTCACAGACTATTGCTTGCATACAACACATTGTGCGAATATACTTATAGTGTTCATTGGGGAGTTGCAGGTAGTACGAATGGCAAAAGCGGTAAAATATGAGCAAATTTTGCTTTTCTCTTTCGACTCTGACAAAGATAGCTATTATTTGACCTTTAAGAAGCTTTACTACCATCTCTATTCCAATAGCTCATCTAGCCGTGCTGAACGTATCATTGAGGACATATCAAAAATTCTTCTTTGTAAACTACTAATTGACAAAGGAAACGTTACCAATATATTAGATACTTATATGGAGGGTAAAGGTACAGCGAACGAGTTGCTTTTACCAGAACTTCGGAAGAACTATCCATCCGCCATGGATGAATCTGACCGATTTAGTCTTGGAGATTCATCAATTAAAAGCAGTTTCAAAGTTTTATCAAATATTAATTTAGTTGAGTCGCCTTCCTATATTATTGGTGAGGCTTTTCAAGCCCTTATAGGACCAAAACTGAGAGGAGATAAAGGGCAGTTCTTTACTCCTAGAAGCTTAGTGAAAACCATGGTAAGCATTGCCGACCCGAAACCATATAGTAAAGTTGTCGATCCGGCTTGTGGCACGGGCAGCTTCCTATCAGAAACTTACAATTATTGGATCGAGACTACAGCTGAAACACTCTTGCCAGATAGTCACTATTCGTTAGTTGGTCTAGATAAGGATAAAGATATCTCAAGACTTGCAACAGCTACTCTAGAAATTATTGCACCCAATAACTACTCAATATTTACAACAGATTCACTCGACATAAATCATTTAATTGCTTCTGGATTTAGCTCTAAAATATTTGATGCAGATGTAGTTTTAACAAATCCTCCATTTGGGGCAAAAATTGGAGTCACTAGAGAAAGTATTCTGGAACAATATGATCTGGGTCATCACTGGTACTTTTCATCTACTAAGAATTGTTGGATTCAAAGTGACAAAGTTCGTAAAAATCAAGATCCACAAATTTTGTTCATTGAATTATGTGTAAAAATCCTTAAGCCAGGTGGAGTTTTAGGAATCGTATTACCCGAAGGGGTTTTCGGTAACAAGCAAACTGGATACATTTGGGACTATCTTTATCAAGAGGGTATTATCACAGCTCTTCTGGACTGCCCTCGTACAACATTTCAACCTGGGACAGATACAAAAACCAATGTTCTTTTTTTTCAAAAGTTTAAGGATAAATCTCACAATAAAACTAGATATCCTATTAAAGTTCCTATTGCAGTCGCTTTACATTGCGGTCATGATCGTCGAGGACGGGTAACCCTAGAAAATGGACAAAAATATCCAGATGATTTTATTACTATTGCTCACGAATTTAAAGATAAAAATCGTTCTAAATATTGGTCGAATTGTGAAGTCAATAATCCATATTATTGGGTACCAAGATTTTATGATGCTTCTTTAAGTAAAAGTATTCAAAAAAAAGCTTTTGAGATGCAGGCTAATTTGGCATCCTTTGATGAGCTTGTTAAAAGTGGCTATATTGCTATTAGGAAAGGGCATGAAGTCGGCTCTCAAGCCTATGGGACTGGCAACATTCCCTTTATTAGAACGTCTGACATTGCGAATTGGGAAGTCTCTGTAGATCCGACTAACGCTGTTAGCGAGGAAATTTTTCAAAAATACGCTAAGTACCAAAAACTTAAAACGGGTGACATATTGCTGGTTGTAGACGGAAGATACCGAATTGGACGTACAGCAATTCTTCATTCCAATAACATCAAAAGTGTTATTCAAAGTCACTTTAAAATTATTACAGTTACGACTCAAGCTCCCTTTAACAGTTATGAACTACTGTATATCCTTAACATGCCTTTGATACTTCAGCAAATGAGGAATTTAACATTTATTCAATCAACGCTGGGAAGCATTGGAAAAAGATTAGGGCAGTTGCAAATATTCATTCCAACTCAAACAGAGGAGTGGATCACTGAGATCAGCAATTTTGAGCGTCTCCTTTCAGCTAGGGCATCTATATTGTCTGAACTTCAAAAATTCCACACACCCGAACCAGAACTATAAGCGCCTAGCTCTATCTAAAATGCCTTCAATCCAAGCGTAGAATTCATCCAAAGTCTTAGTTCCCTGAGCGATATTACATTCTCTATGGGCAAAACCTACATTATCGGCATTGTGAACTCTTGGATTTTTGTGGCATGTTTCTATCGCAGCTTTCCCTCTTTGTGCTGTTGAGAATAAATTAAATGAAATAGGCAGTAGGCAAACTTCACACTTAGTCGAACTTGGAGTCATTTCTTGAAAAGCTTTTTCTAAATATCTTTGTATGTCATCTGGAGGCGTGGGAGAATCGGGCATTTGATAAACTAGCCATGTTAATTTCATGGCAACCTGCATACAATCCTCATAAGTGGCTGCTTTTTCTCTCAGTTTAGCCACAATACCCGGTCTAAGTTTGCTCATGTCTAACTCATAGTTCAGTAATTCTTCATCAGATAGGAGCATAGCCCAGCGTAAAATCCTATTTGGTCCAGCATCATCGCTTGCCCATGATGCACCTGTCGTATTAGTTGAATCACGCTTAATTTTATCAGCAATTTTTTTGTATCTTTTTTGAAGGTCTTTCAAATAGGGATATTCTAAGCACTTTCCATCATGTCCTTTTTCACGATGACAGCGATGATTAGCAATTGGCGCAAACCTAGATCGGCTATTAAGTGATTTCAAACAAAACTCAATCATATCTAGAGGTTTACGAATTCATCCAATGAACCCATCAGAGAACTGGGCTTGATTTGCAAAGCCTCGCAGAGCTTGACTATATTTTCTAAGGAAATATTTCGTTCACCTCTTTCAATACTTCCAACGTAAGTTCGATGCATACCCGCTAACTCGGCTAGCTGTTCCTGGGAAAAGCCTAAGTCTTCACGCCTAGCCCTCACAGCAGCACCAAACTTTTCGCGAAGTGTCATCATTACCTCTGCTAAGGATTGCTGACGCTAATAATCGGGTGGTGATGACTAAGAGTCTACAGACTATAAGTAGCGCTTGAGGGTGTGCAATTCACTGGTTATTGGCCATTAAACAGTTAAATGTCACCCTTTAAACATTTAGTGTCATGTCTGAAATCCTTGCTACACTTGGATTGTGCCAAGACAATAATCGCTGAAGCTGGCGACAAATAGCTCTTTAATGGAGAATATTAAGAAGCGGGCAGCGAGAATCGAACTCGCATCATCAGCTTGGAAGGCTGAGGTTTTACCACTAAACTATGCCCGCAGGCGCTCATAACTTTTCTAGTATAAACCACGATAACACAAGTTTGGCAAGTTTTCACCAAAATTATCGGCTCAATTCCCCTGGGGCTTAATTTCCAGGGTCAGGGAGTACGATCCGTACACAGGGCTACCCGCCATGTAGGTTGGTGAAAACTCCCAATCAGCAATAATCTGGTTGGCGAGTTTCGTGGCTTGCCCTTGAGTCAGTATCCCAGGCTGCACTGGGGTCTCAGCAGATCTAACCTCGGCTTTGCCCATATCTGTGATCAAAATGATCACCTCGACAACCACAGGTTGCTCCAGAGTAATGTCTAAAGACCTGAGTTTATCCACCGAGATGAATTGACTCTGTTTCTGGAGTTGGGCAAATCGGTCGCCCGGATTGCGTTGTGGATTGATAATAGAACCACCCCCGCTACTCACAATCCTGAGTCCATTAATAGAAGCAATGAAGCCCCCACCCGACTGATTGTCCGGTGACGTGGGTTCTGTGGGTTCCTCTGGCGATGGGATAGGAGATGGACTAGGCGTAGTCGTGTCTGGAAGTTCCTCTGATGGCTGAGGAGACGGCGTTTCTCCCATCCCTTCAGAGGTGGTGGAGGTTGGCGACGGGGTTGGGGTTGGGTTCAGTGAGTTGGGCGAGGAAACCGTTGTGGGTGAAGGCTTAGGGGTTTCCTGAGTGGTGTTTGCGATCGCCTGCGCCTGAGTCGGGCGATTTGTATCTGGTGCTGATTCTGGTTGACTCTCAGGACTCGGCGCTGGTGTTTTTTGAGATACTGGAGAAGGTGGAGATTGAGTCGCCGGAGTTGGCATGGTAGCATTTGAGGCGATCGCAATCATCTCAACGGGAATCAGTCGTTGACTCAACTGCCAATCCTGAAAACGTCCCAATAGCGCTAGACGCAGCAACCCCAAGCCCACTAAATGAATCGCCACAGAGCTTAGAATAACGGTTTTCCATAACGCCGGGGGGTCAGCGTGGCTGCGTTGGGGTATCTGAGGTTGGTTTAGCGTGGGTTGTGTCATTACAATCAGGTTGGGATGCTTGTATTCCATACTGCCAAATAGCCACTGAGCATCTGGATTAATTCTTAGCGTTCTTTTTGCGATCGCCCAATGACAGTCGTGACCGATGAATAATTATCGCTTGTCTAGGTTGAACGCACCCCAGCTCAATTAAAAATTCTAGCTGGGGATTCTTATGCTAGGCTTTACTCAGCTCCCAAAGGGTACTGAGCGTCACTGGCGTTCGCAGCGTCTGAGAGGAGCTTCTGCCTACCCAGACCCTAGTAAATTTACTATTGGATAATACCGCGTACCAATATCTGGCACCGATGTTATAGGAAGCGGATAAGTCAGCGTTGTAACGCTTCCCATTCTGGAATATGGCTTGGGAATATTTCTTGTTACTCCGCTTAATTTTCCCGCTACCGTCAAAGGCGTAAGCACTGGTGTACTTAGCATTGACTTTGCGTACCTTTCCGCCCAACTCGGAGAATTTCTGAATGGTTAACTCAACCAGATTGTCCTTGCACCATTGATGAAAGCGCTGTTTTTGTAAAGACCCATGCTTCCCTCCTTTAGCTTTCCAATTCGATAAGTCCTCAAACACAATCACGCTGACCTGATGTTTTTGGGCAAACTCAACAATTTGCCGAGAAACCGTTTGAGCAATGTGTTTGTTGATATTTTTAGACTTTCGGTACAAGCCTTGGCAGAAGCCTTTAGGCAAATCCTGGTCGATGATTTTCCGAGTCAGCTTGGACTTGGTTGCAATACGCTGCTTACGTTGGTCGCGACGGTCTATGTCTCTAGCCGGATTGATAAATTTCCTAGCTTTTACAGTACCGTCTAATCCTACTATTGAGCAGGTGGCTGTTGTGTTTATACCAATGTCGATAGCACAAACATAATCTGAATCAGGTAGAGGTTGAGGATGAACCTCAACGGGCATGGAAAGATGAATACTTCGCTTGTTAGCAATCAGAGCAGGAGACAACAGTTTTGCCCCTCTGGAGGTGTGCCGACTTTTTCCATGCTTTTTGATGGAAACACCTTGCATCCAAACCCAATCAGCACCATTCCAGATTTTCAAATCAACAGAGGTGAAATTGGAATGATATTTAATTTGCTGACCTTTGTACATGGCTGGATAGCTGTTGCACATCGAGGTCAACTTGGGAGACTTGTCGTACCGATTTCTCCGTTCCCCTCTCTTCCAGGTATCCCACCGAGTAACGAAGCTACTAACAATACCTATAGCGTCTTGAATTGCAGCACGTCTCAGATAACTGGTAAACTTGCGAAATGAAGGATGATTGCTGATTGCTTTGTGGAAGTACCAATAGTATTTAGGACTGGGGTTGTCTACTGTCTTGTGAATCAGCTTTTCTAAAGTGTTGACTTTTTCGGAACTGTTTAACCCAGAGAGATTCCCCCAATTCCAATAGCTGATCAGCACTAATGGCTTCAGAAAATGTCGGTATTCCGCTACGGTCAAGACGGCTAATCGGCGCTGCTCTTGCGTCATAACCAATTGCCAAACATCGGTTCTGATGTTTGGCTCTTTTTGATGCTTTTTTCGCTTAGATTGCTTTTTCGCTTTTTTCTTAACCACAGCTTCGACCTTGGCTTGGATAAATATCAGGTTACCTGGGTAATGCTTGGTTGTCAATTTGGATGTAGAATTAGTTGCATGACAACAACAAGACTTAAAACTCATGTTTTGGGCGAGTAGCTACGCTTTAATTATTGTTCTATTTTGGGCAAATAGCTAAATACCGATCCTGTTCGTACTTATCAGTTAATCCAACGCCAGTTATAGCCATTCCATTCGTAAATCCCTTGAATCTCATATTCCATGCCATTATCGAAGCGCACGACACAGTTCCATCCCGAACCATTACCCTCTATGCTCTGAAAAATCTGCACTACTGTACAAGGAAACCACTCTCGACTACAGGGTCCATTATCTTGTACCCATTCCCAAAGTCCGTTAGACACTTCGATGCGATCGCCGATTTTTAATTTTAACCCTTCCCCTGGGTTCTGTGCGTCTAAATACTGCGCCAGATGCACCCGCTTGACCCGATTTAGCCATTGGGGTCCATAGCGATCGCGAATAAACTGAACCGATGAAGATTCGCGATTATGCAGCCAGTCGTTGAGGAGTTGGATTTTCCAGGAATAGCCAAGTTGTTCTTGTTCCGTGACAAATTGTAAAAAGCGCGATCGCTCATCTGAAGTTAGGTCATCCAGAGGATTAGCCGTTGTCTGACCCCCTATTGCCGAAGACTGTAAGGATTGACCCATAATCGCATCCATCAACACCCGCCGTAAAATTTGTTTCTGCGGGTCTGTCAGGGGACATAAAACCGCTTCACATTGGATAAAGGCGAGTTGCAAGACGGCTTCAATCTCGGCTGGATTCATAACAGGCTCAATCAGCAGACTGGCTTATGGCTGGTGATAGCGTGCAGCATAATAATTGCATGATAATCTTTCAGGAGACAATTCAGCCGTCTAATTAAGGACAGTTTGCGGCTGGATTCGCGCTATGCTGAGGAATGGAATGATTCAGTTAAGATAATTATTACTATCGGTTATGCGAATTCAAGGTTGGTTTACTACCGTTGCCGTTGCTGGTCTGTTTTGGCTCATCAGTGGGGTCATTGCCCCTGCTGCGTTTGCCTTCGTTCAGGTTGAACTGTCTGACCTGTCTTACCACGAATGTTCCTCCAAGTTTTCCGAAGGATTGGTCACACCCGGTTCCATCCAAGCCGCCGATTGCTACATCATCACTGGCAAAGCGATCAACAAGTCAGGTAAACCCGTGATTAACGCTGACATTTTTGGTCGAATCTACGATGCCAATCATAATCCCGTCTTTCAAAATCGTACCCGGCTGGGTGCCATTGATGAAGTCCCACCGGGCGTTAGTGATTTTGAAGTGCGAATTACGGTTTCGGCTAATCAGCCAACCCCATTGCAGCTTGAACAATTCAAAGCCTCTGGTTTTACGGGCAAAGTCCGCCGATAAAAGCGTGTTGACTTTAATTAATATCTAACCCAAGACTATGCCATGCCTCCAAAGAGTTCAGCGATAAGTTGCAGGACAAAAATCGCCAAAATAGGAGATAGGTCCAAACCGCCAAGGGGCGGAATAAAGGAGCGGAAAATATTCAGGTAAGGGTCAGTAATTGGGCTAAGGAACCCAGCCACCTGGTTCATCCATTCAATCGTGGGGAACCAGTTTAGCAGAATGCGGACAACTATCAGCGATAAATAGATATAGAGGAAATTGGAGAGACTTTCGGTTACCAGTGCTGTAGGCATAAATTGAACTGTGTCCTTACTAAATTTTGCGGGCGGATATGATAGTGCCTTTCTAGTCAGTTTAACGGATATCACTCCATTCCGGCTTAGGAATCGAGGGAACCTTCCCGATCGGTGAGTTCCTTACTCCCACTCCCATTCACTGGACCCAATTGCTGGCGCACATCATCGATCGCTGTATTAAGCTGGGCAATTTTGTCTTCTAAACTGCGACGCGCCGCTTCAATGCTTTCCTCGGAGTTGAGCTGAGACTTTTTACCCTTCATCGCTTTCTTTTCGGAAAGGCGGGACTTGAGTAAAGACTGATCGGCATCTTCATCGCTATTATTGCGTTGTCCGGCTAGTATGGCTCCGATAACGCCACCGACTACTCCCCCTATGGCGATTCCGGCGAGAAGTCCACCTGTAAAACCATCGCGCTGACTCATTTTTCCTTTTGTACCCTTGAAAAAAAACGCAACTGCTTTTCCAGATTAACGGTTGGCTGATGCAGATGCCTACATCTTCGTCTTATGTCATTTGTCATTCGTCATTTGTCATTCGTCATTCGTTTACCCCTCATCTTCCCCTGCTTCCCCTGCTTCCCCTGCTTCCCCTGCTTCCCCTGCTTCCCCTGCTTCCCCTGCTTCCCCTGCTTCCCCTGCTCCCCCTGCTCCCCCTGCTTCCCCTGCTTCCCCTGCTTCCCCTGCTTCCCCTGCTTCCCCTGCTTCCCCTGCTCCCCCTGCTCCCCCTGCTCCCCCTGCTCCCCCTGCTCCCCCTGCTTCCCCTGCTCCCCCTGCTCCCCCTGCTTCCCCTGCTTCCCCTGCTCCCCCTGCTCCCCCTGCTCCCCCTGCTCCCCTATCCCTTGCCATCATGTGCCAAAGGCGCGATCGCCTGCATCTCCTAATCCGGGTACGATAAATCCTTGCTGGCTTAATTCTTCGTCAATTGTGGCGGTGTAGATGGTTAAGGTGGGATAATTGCCCCCTAACTTTTGCAAGGCGGGTGGAGCCGCAACCACGCTGATAATCCGGATCAAGGCTGGATCAGCACCTCGCTGGGTCAGTTGTGCGATCGCGGACATCATTGTACCCCCTGTTGCTAGCATGGGTTCGGTAATTAAGATATGGGTACCCGGATCAAATTGTTGGGGCAATTTATTTAAATAACACTTTGCTTCTAGCGTTCCTTCATCGCGCACCATGCCCAGATGGTAAATGGATGCCAAGGGCAATAAGGTTTGCGCCCCTTCTAATAGGGCTAATCCCGCCCGTAAAATCGGCACGACGACTAAAGGAGTCTCTGGATTCACCATTGTGGCTGGACAAGGGGCTAGGGGAGTCTGAACCATCAACTCTTCCGTCGGTAGCCAGTCTCGAATCGCTTCGTAGGTGAGCCAGCGCCCTAACTCCGTCATCGCACTTTTGAATAGGGGGGAGGGTGTCGCTGCATCACGGGCAACACCAAGCCAGTGCTTGATTAGGGGATGAGGGGGAACATAAACACGTAATTGGGGAGCCATAGCGAATTAATCGATAACGACGAAGGAATACCTAAACTGAATCATGATAATGCTTTTTTTTCCCGACTGCCGAGATGGTATCCGGGCTAAATGCTGTATTTGCCCGTTTATTGCCAATTGTTTGCATTAGTGTTGACATTAATTTTCAACAAGGATATAGTAGTCCTCAGTGTTCTCCTCTCATTAAGGATTGGTAGGTGGGACGGGCAAGCGGTAGCAGCCTGAACCACCCTCTTTTTTTTGGGGGCGCGGAGGGGTGCAGGGGTATAGGGGTGTAGGGGTGTAGGGGTGTAGGGGTGTAGGGGTGTAGGGGTGTAGGGGTGTAGGGGTCAGGGGTTCATGTAGAGACACAAACAGCACATCTGGAAGGGAGAATAGAGAAAAGTTAAACTCGAATTTGTAAAAGACCTCTCTCGTCTGATCATTCATGGCTATTGCTTCTCAATCTCCCTCATCCACGGATCACGCTCCGAACGAAACCTCTGTATTTGATGTCATCGTCATTGGTTCTGGTATTGGCGGACTCGTGACGGCGACTCAGCTAGCGGCTAAGGGTGCCAAGGTGCTGGTACTGGAACGCTATTTGATTCCCGGTGGTAGTGCTGGCTACTTTGAACGCGAAGGCTATCGATTCGACGTTGGCGCGTCGATGATTTTTGGTTTTGGTACTGAAGGAACCACGAATCTATTGACCAAAGCCTTAGACGCGGTGAATGTTGGTGTGGAAACAATTCCCGATGACGTTCAGATTCACTATCATCTACCGGAAGGCTTAGACCTGAAAGTTCATCGAGACTATGAGAAATTCTTACACGAATTGACGGAACGTTTTCCCCACGAACGGCGGGGAATTCGGCAATTTTATGATGAATGCTGGAAGGTATTTAATTGCCTCAACGCGATGGAATTGCTGTCTCTAGAAGAACCTCGCTATCTGATGCGAGTGTTTTTCCAGCATCCTTTGGCGTGTTTAGGATTAGTAAAATATTTGCCCCAGAATGCTGGAGATATTGCCCGTCGTTATATCCATGACCCTCAGTTACTCCAGTTTATTGATATGGAATGTTACTGTTGGTCAGTCGTACCTGCGGATAAGACACCGATGATTAATGCGGGAATGGTGTTTTCTGACCGCCATTATGGGGGAATTAATTATCCTAAAGGGGGTGTGGGTGAAATTGCCCAGAAATTAGTTGAAGGATTGGAGAAAGCTGGGGGACAGATTCGCTATTCCGCCAGAGTCAGCGAAATTTTAACGGAACAGGGTAAAGCTGTGGGTGTGCGGTTAGCCACGGGGGAAGAGTATCGGGCAAAGCGGGTGGTGTCTAATGCAACGCGCTGGGATACCTTTGAGAAATTAATGCCCTCAGAACAGATGCCTGCAAGTGAGGAAAAGTGGCAACAACGATATCAGAAATCACCCAGTTTTTTGAGTTTGCATTTAGGAGTTGAAGAAAAGGTATTCCCGCCAGGAACAGAATGTCACCATATTTTATTGGAAGAATGGGACAAGATGGAAGCGGCTGAGGGGACAATTTTTGTGTCGATTCCCACATTACTTGACCCGGACTTAGCCCCGGAAGGCTATCATATTATGCATACCTTTACGCCCAGTTGGATGGAGAATTGGCAGGGATTATCTGCGAAAGAGTATGAAGATAAAAAGGAAGAAGCGGCTGGGCGAGTTATTGAACGATTAGAGGCAATTTTTCCCGGTTTAGATGCAGGCTTGGATTATATGGAAGTCGGAACCGCCCGCAGTCATCGACGGTTTTTGGGGCGTGAGGATGGCACCTATGGACCGATTCCGCGCCGCAAGTTAAGGGGGTTATTGGGAATGCCCTTTAATCGGACGGCGATTCCGGGATTATATTGTGTGGGGGATAGTACGTTTCCGGGACAAGGGTTGAATGCGGTAGCGTTTTCTGGGTTTGCTTGCGCCCATCGGGTGGCGGTGGATTTGGGGTTATAAGCTCAGATTTTCACCATTTTCAACCATCAAATTGTAGCCGAATTGTCGAAAATTGTAGGGTGCGTTAGCGAAGCGTAACGCACCATTACTGAGTTAGCGAAGCGTAACGCACCATTACTGAACTATTTCATTTCACCCAACCTACGAATTAGAGTCTGATCGCCCCTTTTTAATCAATTTATCTGCCACCCACCACGCACCCCATGAACAAAAGAAACTCCCCACCAATGCTATAATAAACGGATGGGGGGGTAGCAAAAAGCGATCGCGATTAGGAAGCTGCCAAGGTTCAGTAATTAACCCGGAAGTTGAAGCAACGATCGCGCCCGCCGCAATCCCCACGCCAACCGCTTGGATTTGCCGTTCTAGGCTGCGATCGCGTTCCGCTTGGTCAATTTCCACTAATCCCCGAATCGTATTAATTGCCGTATCTAACAGCCGTTCCCCTTGCTGGAGATAAACCAAATCCACTTTAATTTGTCCCTGAAACATCCCAAAAATGTGATTTGCATTATCCCGCCAACCCGTTAAATCACTTTGACTTTTCACCTCCATTCGCGTCAAAGTATTTAGATAATTTTCCCGGTTGATGGCGATCGTATTCTCGAAAGTTACCAAACTCCGCATTTGCTGAGAATAGCGCAAGGATAAATCCAAAAAATTCTTGATTTCCTGCTTTAATGACCGTAACTCTTTCTCCGATAAATCCGGCAAAACATTCGTCGCAATATTAGGCATAAATGTCCGAATTGTCTTCTCTATGGTTTTAATCTCTTGATTAGCCCTTTTATATTCCTCACGACTGTCTAGGTAATTTTGAAAAATCTTGTTTTCATAACAAAATAACTCCGGTAAAGACCACTGAACCCCATTAAGTTTCTCTTTACTCTCTTCTGAAAAGATCAGCAAAATCAGAATCTGTCCGTAAGGATTGCGATTATAAACATCCTGATACTCATACAGAAATCCCCCTAAAAACTCGCGACAAGCTAAAAAAGGCGGCGCTGTTCCTAAACTGTCAATTCCTAACAGGTTTTGTAATAGTTGATTCGCCCATATTTTCCCCTCCTCCAGAGTTGCTGGGGGAGAGTCGATAAAACCACTAAACAGAATCGTTGTCCCCCAAGATGCTTGCTTGAGATGGGTTTGTATGGGTTCATCTAGGGTTGACGAGGTTCCCGTAAAAAATGACTCCGGGGGTCTTAATTGGGCAAGATCTGAGAATCTCACCCCATCTTTTCCCGGTTTTTGGGGATGGAAGACGTGCAATAAAAAACTATAGCTATCATTGATATATTGAGGATAGAAAAAACCCCGATATTTTGGCGGTAAATTAGCTCGTTGAATCCCGATTTTACCCGGGCTATTAATAAGCTGAAAAAAGGGAATATTCGCAGTAGTTAACCATTCAAAATCCGATCTAAATAGATAGTCGTAAATGACATCTTCTAGGGTCTGACTGCTCAGATATTTTGTCAAATCAATGAGAATTTCCAGAACAATTATTCTCAGCTTCCCCCACCATAAAAACACCTGAATTGTATCAATATACTGAAGCCAACTATCAAGAATTGACAAGGGGGATAACATCTCTTTTTTTAACTGTTTTATGAGCGAATCCACCAACCCATAATCCGCCAATAACCGCAGATAATAGGCAATCATTGAGCTTAAATATATCTCCTGCTCCGCTTCAGTGAGTGATGTAGTTTTGAGGATTCTTAAATGATAAGTAAATAAGCGAATTTCTGGGGCATAAATAACCTTTTTTGTCATCATGATTGCTGCTCATATTGCCCTTTAGCTTGGCTAATGGTTTCATCCACAAATCGAATCGATAAGTTAGTTATTCTCAGAATTTGTTGCTCGGTTTCGTCTTCATCAGGGTCTTCGTCCTCATCAATGGCATCACTTTGGACGGGTCGGAGAGCCTGTAAAATTGCACTATATTGGTGTTCTCGACACCATTTCGTAATCGATCGCGCTATAGTTTTAATATCATCATTGGCTGGCTTGAGGGTGGCTTGCAGTTCCGCTAAAGTTTCCCAAGCTGTGGGGGGAATAATCTTGCTCTCTGGTTTTTTGCTTTCTCGATGCAGAAGCAGTAAAAAAGCCCGCACAATTCGTTCATTTTCAGCAGTGGGCATCGTCTGACCTCATCATGGCTCAACTCTGCCCCATTATAAACCGATCGCCGTCAAGTCTGACCCGTAACAGACTGCTGCGAAGGGGGGGTCATCTATAAACTACCCAGTCTATTGGCTAGGTAATCTCTTAAGTCTGAAGGACAGGGCAGACGGGGGGCTAGCAATTCAACGATATTGTTGATATCGATCGGCGATCTAATTTTTAGCTTGACTTTTCCAGTTTTGACCTCTTCTTCCAGTCGGTTTAGAAACTTAATTAAACACCAGAGTTCTTGTTTTCCCCGCAACCAAACTTTTGTCGGTAAGGCTTCCAGTTCTCTGATGGTGGAGTCAATTGTCGTCGGATCTGGCTGGATATTGACATTACAGACTCTTCCTAAGTGAGTCAAGATGTCAGGTTTCCAGTTAAACATAATTTGATAGTTTATATCTACCTTCAGTATCGAAACCTTTATATTATTGGTGTTTGGTTTTTGTCCCAATCGACGAGTCGCTAAAAGCCACGCCATCCACGGTAAAAAAACTTGACGATAATCCCGTTGGAATTGATGAAACTTTTGGCAGGCGATCGCAATTGCCTCACTGGATGAATCCAAACCCCATAAATCGGTTAATATCGCCGCAATGGCTGGTTCTGAAACCAGATAATTCTCAATAGAGTAGTGTTCGGTTACGAATAAGCTTTGCTGAGTTTTTGTTCCCCGAGTTTCCCCGATGAGGTCATCATGATCTTTATCCACAAAAAACATGATTCTGGGGTTGTTTGGAAATCGTTTGCCTAGATAATCATAAGCATTCAACACTTCCTTTTTATTCCCTAATATAGTCATTTCGACCGATAAAGCCTTCGGTTCAGCGAAGCGTTGAACGTTGACTCGGATCAAGGAAGGATCGTCGCGTCCCTCCAGAAAAATTGCGATCGCCTGACCTTGGGGTTGAAAACTTAGGAGAAATATATTTAATTTAGCTTGGGATGATGTCGGTGCAGCCTTCAAAGCATCCAAGAAAGATGACATCTTCAAATCTCCTCGATAAACTCACTGATAGAATGTGCATATTCCGCCAGTGAATTTTCAAACACAAAAGGAGAATGAGTCACGGCAATTAAACCGGAACACTTTCCGGTATCTTTCAAGTCCTGAAGAAACCGGCGTTGCCAAGGTACAGATATGGATAATTCCGGCTCATCAATCACCACAAAATACTGACCGTAATCACTTAACAATATATGAGAAAATAATGAAATGATTTGTTTCTCTCCTGAGGATAAGCCTGGAATTGGCACTTCGCTCATATCTTTGTTTTTGCGATTAACAACCAAATTGAACTCACTGGGGTTAAATTCCAACTTTTTGTTGCTGAGATACTGATTAACCAAATCAACTAGCTTTCGGATTGGTCGTTCTTTTTCCTGTTGACTTTTATGAATTTCGACCAAACGAGTCAAAAAATAAGCAGTCACCCGTTGTTCTTCTAATAAAACCTGGTTAGTTTTTACATCTTCAAGGAGCTGTCCCAGTTTTTGGCGATCGCCTTCTGAAAGAATATCCCCAATCCGAGGAAGCATCACCTTGATTGTTTCCGTAAATTCTTCAGTAGACAGTTGAGATGCCTCAACATTTTTATAGTTATTACGAATAATATCCCCTAAGTAACTCCCAGTAAGTCGATTCAGTTCAGTGCGAAAATTTTGATCCAAGTCTGATAAGGTTGAGTCAAATGCCCGAATTACATCTTCCATACCAAACTCAACCAGTTCGACATATCCAGATCGTGGCTTCTTCCGATAACGATTAGTTTTAGAAAAAGGGAAGACATCATCCAAGTCTCTGTCCGGAAAAACATCGCTTAATTCTTTTTCAATTCTGCGATAAGTGGGTAAAAATAAAACTTGTTCTTTATAGCCAGATTGTACAGCTTCAGCCAGTTTGTCTGTAACTTGGCTTGCCTCATGTTCCTCTAAAGAGGCAAAATGTGGGTTTATTTTTGCTGCATCTCGCAAAACCCTAAAACTGACACTAGGGAATTCATTATTTATTTCTCTTAACTCTAGCATTCCGGGTGGTGACAACCAATATTCTGAAGGGCTTTCGGCTAGTTTGTTGAGAAGATTATCAAATTCACTTTGATTTAAAACGCGGCTCAAATATCTAAAAACTTTATTTTTTATTTGATTATTGTTTTGAGCAGTGTTTAAAGTTTTTCTTTCGATGGGATATTCTTGTTCACCAATTGTAACGGTACAGGAATGAAAGGGAAGCTGGGCTAGGCGTTCCCACTGAGCCGTTAAGGTGTAATATAATAAATTAATCAGTGTACTTTTACCCGATCCATTTTCGCCAACTAGGATTAAAGTATTGTCTTGAATGGGGACATCCAAATTATAAGCGTCAAAGAGACGCTCTATCCGAATTCGCTTGAGGTCAATAGACATTTAATTTATCAAATCACTTTAGGAATCATCTTGATGGTCATCCCCAATTATAAACCGATCGCCGTAAACGCTGACCAATAATAGGCTTCTGCGAAGGGAGGGTCATTAAATAAACTCAAACGGTCTTCCACTTCTTCCACTTCTTCCTCCGTCGCTTTCTGGTCATGTTTTAGCCAGTGGAGAACATCATCAGAAGATAAACCCCGTAACCAGGTTTGAGCCGCTTGCAGGGCAGCCGTGACCGAGGGATAGTCTGGTAAAATTTGATAGAGGCGCAGAGTCACCAGAGTAGCCGCCAGTTCATCCACTTCCCAGAGACTGGCGACCACCGTTCGCGCTCCGGCGTAGAAAAAGGCACTGGATAATCCCACATAGTCATCTGTACTGGAGGTTTCCACCAACCCAGTTTTGCAAGCCGAAAGCACCAGCAGGCGACAGAGGGGAATATTAAGACCGTTGAAAATATCCAGAAAGGTCAGCTTTTCCTCATTCGCCAGTCTCAGATAGGCGTTGAGGGGGTTGCGCTGGTCAAATTCACCGTGACAGCCAAAGTGAACCGTGTGACTCTGCTCAAGGAAGGTTTGGGTGTGGGGTTGGCTTAAATTAGCAAGGATAGCTTGGTCGCGACGCAAGACTTGATGGGGGCTGAATTGGCGACGCAACAGTTCCACCCCCCACTCGGCATAGTCGAGGTCTTCCGTCGGGTTTTGGATGGCGAAGAAGGGAACCGTTTCCCGGTTGAGGGGGGGACGCTGCTGGAGATTGTTGAGAATTTGACAACTGGGGGCATATTGGACGGGGAACCAGTCTTGCAGGGGTTTTCCCTCATTCCCAGAAGGCGAGGGAAGAGAGACGGGGAGAGCGTGGAGGGGGATGAGGTGCAGTTCCCGGTGGGGAATCAGGATGAGGTGTTGAATCTGGGATAATTCAGCCAGAAGGCGGGGGAGTTGCAGGGCGGCGCTGAGGGTTTCGAGGCATTGGGGGAGTTGCTTCTTCCAGGTGTCTTGTCCGTAGTCGCTGCGGTAGTCCAGTAGCGCTTGGTCGAGGTGTTCGCGGTCTGTGGCGCTGAAGTGGTGGGGGGTAATCTGGATTTGCTCGTCTCGGCGGGTGACGAGGAAGAGGTAAAACCCGGAGTCGGCTTCGGTGGGGAGATACCACTCGATGAGGGCGGTTTGGGGCTGGAGGAGGCGGCGCAAGTCCGGGAGTTGGGCGGGGACTTGTTGGGTGAGGGTAAAGTTGGGGTCGTCGAGTTCGGTGAGCAGGTCTTGGAATTGCTGGTTGGCGGCTTGGAGTTGTTGGCGGATGAGGGTTTCGGGTGAAGGTTGGTTGGGGTGCTTCTCGGTGGCGGGGGTGAGGGTGTCGCTGGGGGTGAAAGCGAGTTGTTGTTGGTAGATGGCGATTTGACGGCGCAGGTCACTGATGCGTTGTTTTTGTGCGTCGGTGGCGTTTTTGGGGTAGAGGTGGGCGCTGTCGAGGAGTTCAATCAGGGTGCGGGATTTACTGCGTTCGACAGTGAGCAAGGCTTGGGCGTAGTCTTGGTGGTTGATGCAGGCTTGCACCATTTTTTGATAAATATCGAGGGAGTTGGCGATGAGTTCCCGTTTGGTGGCTTCGGAGATTGCCCAGTAGCGGCTTTGTTCGATGGCAAGGATGGCTTGGTTGTAGCCTTCGATGGCGATTTCCCAGTTTTGGAGGTTGTAGCCGAGGTCGCCGAGAGCGCCTCCGGTTTGGAGAGCATTTAGGGGGAAAGAGGAGGGTGTATAGACTTCTAGAGCAGCTTTGTAGCAGGCGATAGCTGTTTCAGCCTCACCCTGTTCTTCGTAGATAGTCCCTAAATTATTTTGAACCGTTGCCCATTGTTCGGGAAAGGCAGTACAGGTACAGACTTTTAATGCTGCTTTATAGCAAGCAATAGCTCTCTGAGTATTTTCTCTCTGTTTGCCTTTGATCCGCTTTCCATAAGCATTCCCTAAGTTATTTTGAGTGATTGCCCATTCATAGGGAAAAGCCGTATGGGTATAAACTTTTAATGCTGCTTTACAGCAAGCAATAGCCCGTTCTATGTTCTGACTACGGTCTCCTAGGATGCGCTCTCTATAGGCACTCCCAAAATTACTTTGTGTCTCCGCCCATTCCTCAGGTAATCTAGTAAAAGTTCTTACTTTTAATGCAGCTTTGTAGCAATAAATAGCCTTTTCAAGATGTTCCGACCTATTTCCTATAATCCTGTCTCTATAGGCATTTGCTAAATTATTTTGGGTGGTTGCCCATTCATAGGGATAGGCGGTGCGGGTATATACTTCCAAAGCCGCTTCATAGCAACCAATAGATATTTCAATATTTCCTGAACGTTCTTCATCAATGCGATAAAGGTAGGCATTTCCCAAATTACCTTGAATCATTGCCCACTCGTCAAGAAAGCCAGTACGGGTGTAAACTTTTAATGCCGCTTCATAGTGAGAAATAGCCCGTTTGATATTTTCTACTCGCTTCCCGTCTATGCGGTAGAAATAAGCAGTCGCCAAGCCATTTTGAGTCTCTGCCCAATCTTCTGGAAAGCTAATATAATTCCTTACTTTTAAAGCGGATTGATAGTAAGTAATAGCTCTTTCAAGGTTTTGCGATCGCTCCTCTCGAATACGGTCAGAGTAGGCATTACCCAGGTTATTTTGGATTATAGCCCATTTTTCAGGAAAATCGTTATAAGTAAAAATTTCTAATGCTGCTTTATAGTAAACAATAGCCTGTTCAATGTTCTCAGCCCGATTTCCTTGGATGCGTTTACTATAGGCATTACCCAAGCCATTTTGAGTTCCCGCCCACTCTTCAGGAAAAGCCATAGATGTGCAGACATCCAATGATGCTTCATAACAAGCAATAGCCTTTTCAATATTTTTTGATCGATTTCCTCGAATTCGTTCTCCGTAGGCATTTCCTAAGTTATTTTGTATATCTGACCATTCTTTAGGAAATTCGACACGGGTACGAACTTTTAATGATGCTTTATATAGTTTAATAGCAGCCTCTATATTCTTAGCCCTCTCTCCTCGAATACGCTTGCTATAAGCATTCCCTAAGTTACTTTGGATCTCTGCCCAACCTTCCCTAAATTTTCTATATGTAAAGACTTTTAATGCTGATTTGTAGGCACTAATGGCAAGTTCTATATTCTCGGATCGCTCTTCTCTGATCCGAAATAAGTAGGCATTTCCCAAGTTATTTTGGGTGGTTGCCCAATCTTCGATGAAAGTGGTTTTAGTATAAACGTCTAAAGCAGAATTGTAATAAGCAATAGCTTGTTCTATATTCTCTCCTCGCTCCCCCCATATCCGAATTAGGTAGGCATTCCCTAAGTTACTCTGAGTCCCTGCCCATTCATAGATAAAAGTAGTAGGAGTATATACCTCTGATGCTACTTGGTAGCAAGCGATCGCCCGTTCCAAGTTTTTAGCCCGCTCTTCCTTGATCCGAAATAAGTAGGCATTCCCTAAGTTATTTTGAGTGGCTGCCCAATCTTCGGGAAAAGCAGTTCGGGTATAAACCTCTAGTGCCGCTTGATAGCAGGCAATTGCAATTTCAATATTATCAGATCGACTCCCCAATGGAAATTGATGAACATCAATAGCAATACTATTAAGTAATCCGGCTAAGGAGTGATTTCGTTCTGAATTATTGACTTTTGTGTCAAGTTCGGAGTGAAACCATTGAACAAGACTAGCTACAAAGGTCAGATCGAGTTTATCTTGATATTCAGCCAACAAACTCTAATTCTAAAGGGATGGATTCTGGCATCTCCTGCACCGACTTAACTTTAAGCCAAGCCGCTTCAATTCCATTAACAATGGTTTCAGAGTTAGGAAATCCTGATTCAACGGTTTCCGAGTAAACCGCTTGGGGAATGACTATCTCAGTAAACAGGAATTTTAATATATCTAAGCGATTAATACTTGCAAAGTTAATCAAAGGCGTAGCATTACAAATGACTTTAACCATCCCACAATCCTGAGTGAATCGCTTCGATATCCTCTGCTAAATCATCTTTGTCGTATTGCCGAACAATATGATTTTCTCCCAACAGTTTTTGAAATTCCCACACGGAATAATTCAACAACCGACGGGCTTGACTAAAGGTAAATATCTTGTTTTCATAAAGTTGCATGGCAATTTGTTCCAAAACTGCCGTCTCACCTTGCTCAATTAATTCGATGGGAATTTGTATATTAATTGCTTGCATCTACCATCACCTCATCATTTCAAAAGACATTCATTAATCACTCTCGCGATCTCCACCGGATACCTCACCTGGACAGGCGAGGAGTTCTTGAATCAGGGAAAGATAAGCCTGCGATCTCTGTTCATCCATAGCCACACAAGGGGTAGAGGATACCATTCCGATTTTACCCCAGACCCAGCTTTTTATCATTAACTCACTTAAAGGAGAAGTATCACTCACAACGATCATAGCCATCCCTTAGCCGTTAAATGCTGTATATCCTCCTGCAACTCCTCCACATCATAATGAATATTGATACCCCTATCTGATAGAATTTTTTGAAATCTAACCTGAGAGATATTCAGTAACTCTGCTGCCTTACCCAAACTAATTTTTTCCTGCTGAAACAGTAATAATACCAACTCGATAATCAACTCTTGTTCAGAGAGTCCACTGGCTTTAACAATCTCTTCGGAAATTACTAAGCTCATCATATTACCTTGAAAAATATAAATCCATCCAAAACTTTCTTAAGTCTTCCAGAAAAAATAGAGATGATGTCAGAAACCCGGTTTCTTGTCACCTCATTTTCTAAAGATCTCTGATTTTCTGTAAATCCTGCAAAAACTTCTCCCGCGTAACCGACATTAACACATCATCTCCAGATTTCGCACTTTTTCCAGTTCCACTGCGATCGCTTCACTCGAAATGAGTTGCCATTCTCCGGTGCGAACTCGTTCCAGAATAGTTAAAACTGAGTCTCCCTCTAGCCGAACCCGTTCCTGCGCCCAGTCATCAAAAGGGCGATTGAGACAACATACATCTAAATATACCGCAACCATCAAACCCCCTACAAATTAGCTGCCACCAACTCGCACACCTGCACAAACCCCTCATCCACCAACTCCAGATGACCAACCGTTGAGGATTTGCGGTTCCTCCCCTTCTCCCTTAACAATGCGGAAAATAATACTATAGTCACAAAATGATTCACCTGTTATAAACAGGACTTACGCAGCTACACCACAGATGGTGGCAAAGGTGCGTTACGCTTCGCTAACGCACCCTACACATAGAGGCTTTGCGTAAGTCCTAATAAAGACTCAGAGTAATGGATTTGGCGGTAAAATATGATTTTTGCTACAGTCCTTTTTAAGACGGTGTAGTACGGAATATTCATTATGAATGATTCAGGATTATCAACAGTAGCTCATCAAATCCCTATTCCTCATGGTATAACCATTTCCGCTGAATCCCTAAAACAACTATGTCAACACTGGCAAATCGTAGAGCTTTCTCTCTTTGGCTCAATCTTGAGAGAAGACTTTAATGCCGATAGCGATATTGATGTATTAGTGGAATTTTACGAAAAAGCCAGAATTACATTTTTCGATCTCGATGTTATTGAGCAACAACTGAGCCAACTGTTTCATCGCCCCGTTGATGTCGTCACCAAACCAGCAATTGAACAAAGCCATAACCCTATACGTCGCCAGAATATTTTAGACAACTCGAAAGTGATTTATGAACAGAGATAAAGAGGTTTTACTGGATTTGATTAGAGCCAGTCGCTTAATTGTGGAATTCTGCGAAACCTTGGACTATCAAACCTTTGCCGAAGACTTAAAAACTCAATCCTCTGTTCTCTATCAAATCGTCATAATGGGCGAAGCTGTGAACCGCCTATCGCCAGCATTCACCCAGGCTCATCCAGCAATTCCTATCAACGCAATTCGAGGAATGCGTAACCGAGTTGTTCATGAGTACAAAGAAGTTGATATTAAAATCCTGTGGGAAGTTATTCAACTCAATATTCCCCAACTTCTCCAGCAAATGCAAACCAGCCTCGCAGAAATGAAAGAGTAGGCTATAAACCTTAGTCGGGGCGGGTTTAGTCTTATCTGGGTGCAACGGAAAAGATAGTAGTAAAACCCGCCCCTACACAATTTTCCAAGGAGAACCACCAAATCCGCCAACTGATGAGCGTGCGATCGCGCTGTGCATGGTGCTATTATGTGATCGCTTCCTTCGGGATGGTGGTGTCCCGCATGGCTGATCTACTGTTATGCGATCGCGTTTCTCCTACACTACAAAAATTTCTGCCAATTATTTACAAGTATCAGGTTCGTTTGTGTGTATAGATAGCGATAGGTAAAATTATGTCGAAATCAAAGCAAATTAAATCTCACTGGCCCCCTGGAAAAGAACCTTGGTTAGCTGTTAACTTATCTAGGTTTTTTCCAGGTTTAGGGCAAATTTATGCAGGTCAAGTAACTCGCGGATTGATTATTAGCGTCAGTTACATAGTGTTAATCGGTTTAGCGATAAACTTAGCCTTCAGCACTCTGGATACTATAACCGTTTTGACTGTATTAGTACTGGTAGTACTGGGACTATTATACCTGTCAGTTTGGAACTTATTTGATGCTTATCGCTGTGTTAAACGCTCAAACTCGCCTCGTTTTGAAAAGTTTAGAATCAGAAACAAAGATCCATGGCTAGCCGTTTTTTTGTCTCAGATTATACCAGGATTGGGACATCTATACCTAAAAAAATGGACAGGAATTTTGTGGTTTATCCTGTTTATGATTTCTGGCTTGATTCCCGGATTGCTCTTTTTTTTCATGGGGTTCGTTGTTTATCGCGCTTATGCGGCTTCACCTATTCGACGCGAGAGAACATGGAAACCTATACTAATTGTTTCTCTTTTTGTGATTATTAGCAATTTTTTGCCAAGTGGGATAAGAAGCTTTGTCGCTGAATCCCGTTATATCCCATCAGGTACAATGGAGCCGACACTACAAGTTAATGATCGTTTACTCATTAATAAGTGGAGTTACCACTTCCAAAAGCCACAACGAGGAGATATTGTGGTGTTTTCTCCCACAGAAGCTCTCAAGCAGCAAAATTTTAAAGATGCATTCATTAAGCGTATCATCGGTCTACCCGGAGAGAAAGTAGAAGTTAAAGCGGGTCAGGTTTATATCAATGATCAACCTTTAGAGGAAAACTATATTGAAGAGCCTCCAGAGTATACTTATGATCCTGTCACTGTACCGCCTAATTCTTACTTTGTCCTAGGCGATAACCGCAATAACAGTTATGATAGTCACTATTGGGGGTTTGTTCCTATAGAAAATGTTATTGGTAAAGCAACTAAACGATATTGGCCCCCTAACCGAATAGGTACTGTAGAGTAATGATACTCAATCCACGTTGGAAACCCCCTTTATCGGTTGGGTTCTTTTTCCTTTTATACTATTTGCCTTTTGCCTTCTGGGGAGCCTGTTAGGATTGCACACCATATTCAAGCGAACAATGGCGTTGGGTTTGTTGGGTTTCGTTCCTCAACCCAATCTACTTGGCGTTGGCACAGCTAAAATGGTGGAGTAAATTTTACCATTGAATTGGGCGCATGTCGGTCATTCGTGTCAACTTAAGCCAAAGCGCAAAATCCCCCAGTCACCTAAGACAGGGGGAAATTTTTGCGAATTATTGCAGGTTCACCAGAACGCCGTCTTGCCTCAGCTTATGACCTGGAAAACCAGGTGGGTATCGTGGACACTCGTTTTAAGTTTCCGGGTTCATGCCCGGTCTACTGCCACAAGGTCTCTCGATTCCCTTTTACATACAGACAAGATCAAAAAACACTATTGGCAGTCACCAACGTCCCAGTGAGAACCTGTATCCCTATTCTAACGATTTATTTTCAGATGTCTACTGTCCCGTATCGCCACCTTCTGCAGGGGCGCATGATTAGCCATGAAACAGTCTGCTGTTCATGCCTAATCATGCGCTGTCGCTCTAAGCTAAACTGATGAGTGTCATCGATCGCAAATTATGTATGATGTTCGGGGTTATTCTCAGATGGTGTACAGCGAACCCCATTCCTATCTTGTCAAACTGGGGTTATTCCACTGGAACAGTTGGCGTGAGAAGCATCCTGATGTTACTCCCATGCTGGAGGGTGCTAACCTAAATTTATTGGATCTGAGTGGGTTTAACCTGAGAGGGGCTAACATTCAAGGGGCGAACCTCTTTGGCACGGATTTGCTTGAAGCCGACTTGACCGATGCCAATTTGAGAAAAGCTGATTTTACAGGCGCAGATTTTAGAAATGCTCTTTTAAGCGGCGCTGATTTATCTGAAGCCCGATTGATTAGAACTCAAGCTTTAGGTACAAACTTTGAGAGAGCCATATTTACAGGAGTTTGCTTAGAAGATTGGAATATTGATAGTACAACCAACTTAACTGGAGTTACTTGCGACTATGTTTATCTTAAATCCAGATATTCTCCTAAGAGTAAACGATATGTACTGCAAGAACGCCGTCCTCATAGTGGTACATTTGAGCCGGGTGAGTTTACGAAGCTTTTCCAAAAAACGCTGGAAACCGTTGAGTTGATTTTCCGCAAGGGGATTGATTGGCAGGCTTTTCTGGTTGCTTTTCAAGAGTTGGAGAAGGAAAACGATAATTTTCCGGTTTCTATTCAAGCGATTGAAACGAAGCATCGAGGTACTGTCGTTATCCACCTCAACGTTCTTCCAGAGCAGGATAAGGCAAAAATTGAGCAATCGTTTAAGCAGCGCTATAAACAGGAACTTCAACGCATTGAGGCAGATTATCTAGAAACGTTAGGTGTTAGAGTTCAGTCAGAGGATTTAATTACCAAGTATCGCCAACGAAATGCTGATTTCAAAGCGATGATTCAGATTATGGCTCAAGCTCAAAGTGACTTTGTTTTAAAGGGGATTTCCCAATTAGAATGATTTGTCATTTGTCATTTGTCATTTGTCATTTGTCATTTGTCATTTGTCATTTGTCATTTGTCATTTGTCATTTGTCATTTGTCATTTGTCATTTGTCATTTGTCATTTGTCATTTGTCATTTGTCATTTGTCATTCGTCATTCGTCATTTGTCATTTGTCATTCGTCATTCGTCATTTGTCATTTGTCCTTGGTTAAAGATTGCTGTCGCCCCAAATAAGAGCGAAGAAAGTTGGGGTACTTCACCCGTACCACAGGGTTTCTATTGTTTGTGCGATCGCCTGGGGGTTCTTCCCTGAGCTAGAATCTAGGAGAACGGTGACATGACCGAGTTTGCGCCCAGGGCGCGATTGCTTTTTCCCATACCAATGCACATAAGTTTGCGGCTGACTGGCGAGTTTTTGCCGTTTTTCAAGGTAATCATTTTGGGAATATTCATAACCCAATAGATTAACCATGACCGCTTCTTTACACTTAAGTGTTGGTTTTGTCAAGGATAATCCAGCAACTGCCCGTAAATGCATTTCAAACTGCGAAGTGTCACAAGCCTCTAGACTAAAATGTCCAGAATTGTGGGTACGAGGGGAGACTTCGTTGACATATACCTGATTATTGGCGGTGAGAAAGAGTTCAATCCCAAACACGCCCACGGCTTGTAGACTATTGAGTAAGGTATGTGCGATCGCGTTAATCTCTTGTTCTGTCTCTGGGCTAATCGGGGCGGGAATAATCACCCGACGGCACACTTGATTTTCCTGCTGGGTTTCGACAACCGGGTAAACCACTACCTCACCGCTTACAGAACGAGCCGCGATGACAGCTAATTCTCGTTCAAAGGGTATAAATTCCTCGACGAGTAGAGGTGTATCGGCAAGTTTTTGCCAGAGTTCCTGGAAACTCTCTCTATCCTTAAAAATAAACGTGCCTTGACCATCATAGCCGTGGCGTCGCGCTTTGAGAACTAGGGGAAAATTCAGTGTATCGGGGTTGAGGGGTGTCTCTAGTAAGTTAAAAGCAGGTTGGGGTAAGCCAATGTCACGTAAATAGCAACGTTGGTGATATTTATCGAGTAGGGGGGCTAAGGCGTCTAGGCGGGGGCGAAAACAGACACCTTGGTTTGCCAAGGGGAACAACGCATCCAAATTAATAAATTCATTCTCAAATGTGATCACATCACAATGGGCAGCTAACTTTGCAGTCGCGGCGGCGTCATCAATCGGGGCAAAGATGGTATCGGAGGCAACACTAACGGCTGGATCAGTAGGCTGGGGTGTTTGAATCACCAAATCCAAACCCAATGATTTAGCCCCACCTCCCATCATCCAAGCCAGTTGTCCACCACCGATTACCCCTACTCGTTTCACAGTCTTAGCCATCAATAGGTTTGAGTCACTCGTTTGCCATGTTAGCGGATTTTGGTGTCAACGTTTTAGGACTTAGGCACAGATCTTGCTTATGGTAGCAGGGCTAATTCATGTAAGGAAAGCTGTATTTATGAATTCAGCCAAGCCGGATTAGTAAATGATTAAGCCGCAAGTTCTTAAGTGCTTTATTAGTGACTATCAACGCTTAATTCATTGTCAACCAAGTCCATACGGGCGAACTAGGATAAAATCGAGAAGTTTGAAACCGACTCCAGTCAGATGTTATTACTGTAGCTGTGATTACTCAAACATAAGCGGCTACCTGTCTACAATCATCCTGTTGAGAATGGTGCTTGGCGTCGAAAAATAACCAATAATAGTCAAACCCATCCCGACTATCCGAAAAACTCAAAACTCTAATCACCAACCATGAGCCAACCCACACCCGATCAACTGCAAATCTTTCTTGATATCGCCACAGAAGCCGCCATGGCAGCCGGGGCAATCTTGCAAACCTACTGGGGTAAACTAGATGCCGTAGAAGAGAAAGGGCGTCCGGGTGATTTAGTCACCGTTGCCGATAAAGAAGCAGAAGCCGTCATTTTAAAAGTATTAAGGCGTCATGTCCCCCATCATGCTATTTTGGCAGAAGAATCGGGTCAAGGGGGAGATCAACAGAGTAAATATCGGTGGGCAATTGATCCCCTCGACGGCACCACCAATTATGCTCATCAATACCCCATTGCCTCTACATCAGTGGGATTACTCATTGACGAAATCCCGCAAGTGGGAGTGATCTATAATCCCTTTCGCAATGAACTCTTTCGCGCCGCTAAAGGATTAGGGGCGACTTGCAACCGCCGTCCCATTCACGTCTCTAACACATCGACTTTCAATCAAAGCTTACTGGTAACTGGCTTTGCCTATGACCGTCGCGAAACCCCAGATAATAACTATGCCGAGTTTTGTCACCTAACTCACCTCACCCAAGGCGTTCGCCGCAGTGGTTCAGCCTCACTGGATTTGGCAGATGTGGCTTGTGGACGCTTAGATGGTTATTGGGAACGGGGAATTTCGCCCTGGGATATTACGGCTGGTGTAGTATTAGTGCAAGAGGCAGGTGGCACAGTCACCGCTTATGATGGTAGCCCCCTCGTCCTAAAATCTGGACGAATTCTCGCCACCAATGGTCAAATTCACGACCAACTCAGCCAGGAACTTTTACAGACACCACCTCTGTCCAGTTGGAATTGAGAGCAAGTCCGTCTAAACTGAACTCTTACACCATTTTCAGTAAGCCCCGGCATCTGCCAAGCACTTAAGGATGTCGTCGGCTAATTCGGAAAACCTAATCCCCAGCCCCCTCCCGTCCCCTTTCAAAAGGGGGAAGCCAGCGGATGCTTCGCTTTTTGTTCCATGGGGAAGCCAGAGTACCCTTATCTTGGGAATTGTATTTTCTACAATAGCTATGAGGATGTCAAGGGGGTCTCTCATCTCTAAGACAGACTATAAAACTATTCTTTCGTCACAGCAATTGGACAGCACCCTATGGCTTTTGAAATTGAACGCGGACTCTTTAAGTATGATTTCACGGATTATCATGCCATTCTAGGCGTTCCCGTCGATGCGGATGAGAAGACAGTCCGGAAGCAGTATCTCAAAGTAACTCGCCGTCTCCACCCTGACAGCAGCAAATTCAAAACAGATGAGGAAAAACAGCAAGCCAATGAACTGTTAACCAAACTCGTCAATCCTGCCAAGGAACAACTGTTTCGCGGCAGTCGCGACTATAAGATCAGTTTAGGACACATGGGCAAGCGTCTAGCCGCAGAAGGAGGAAAAATTTCTATTTATAGTGATGTGGCTAAACAATTGGCAAAAGCTGGTGCAAATGCCGATTCTGTTTATCGAAACTCCTTGAAATCGCTAGCCTCTAAGCAATACGAATCTCTTGATCGAGTTGTGGACGTCACTGGCGAAATCAGTGAACTCAACTTAGTTTACTTGATGCTTAAAGGAAAAACATCCAAATCCGGCATCGGCAAAACCTCTCCAGGAACAGCCGTTTCCAAAACAGCAGGACCGGGTAAGGCGGTCAAGAAAACCCAAGCTGGCGCTGCTACCAGTGATGCCTCAACCAAGGGGGGTGGAACTCAAGAAGGCTCAAAAGTTGCTGCTTATATCAGTCGTGCCGACAGCTACATGCAGAAAAACAATTTTGCGGGTGCTGTTTTAGAATTACGAGAAGCCCTCAAATTAGAGCAAACCAATAGCAAATGTCATGGCTTATTAGGGTTAGCTTATTTAAAGCAAAATCAAGTGTCCATGGCTAAGGTTCACATTAATAAAGCCTTGCAATTAAATCCGCAGGAAGAAAATGCATTGAAAGGGAAACAATATATCGACAAATTAACCCAGAAATCAGGTTCAGGCAAAAAGCCGAAAGAGCAATCGGGTGGCGGGGGTTTATTTGGAGGATTGTTTGGCGGCAAGAAAAAGTAAGGGAATCAGGGACAAAGGATAAAAAATGAAACCGTTTTTAGGTTGGTCGGTTGTTCCGGCAGGTTTCACCCTGATGTCCCTCAACCCACCCTATCCAAGTGCGAGAATTTTTTGACCGATGGATGAGGGATGAGGATATAAACGTGCAGAAGCCTCTGACATCCTGTCCGTCTAAACAGTCATAAATTCCTTTTCCCTGGCATCCTTGCTTTTTTCCTTGAAGCCCTCAGCTATCTGTAAGTAGGTTGATGGAAATAAACTCAACCATGTTAAGTTATGTTAACAAGCCTCAAACCCTTACAAATGACGTAGCTTGCTTCTCGCTCTCGCGAGTATGACGAATGACGAATGACGATCCCCACCGTTAACTTTAATTGTCCCCACCTACTTATTCTGCCTTGTTTCCACCAAAGTGTAAGTATTCAACCGGACATGAGATAACTTGCAAAAAGGATCGTTGGCGGTAGATGATAGGAGAGGAATCCACCCTGTAGGTGGTTAGCAGATTGAACGATAGGTGGATGAGTAATCTAGAGTTTTACGATTATAAGCCGCACCTAAGCAGCTTACGTGAGGAGATATTCAAGGGTTTGACTCAACCCCAAAAAGCGATCGCGCCCAAGTTCTTTTATGATAAACGTGGGTCAGAACTGTTTGATCAGATCTGTGAGGTGGAGGAATACTATCCCACCCGGACAGAAATTCATCTGTTAAAAACCTATTGCCGGGATATTGCCCAACTCGTGGGTCAAGATTGCTTGCTGATCGAGTATGGTAGTGGCAGTAGTGCCAAAGTCCGCCTTCTGTTAGATGCCTTGCCGCATCTAGCTGGATACATGCCCATCGATATCTCCCAAGAACACATGCTGCAAGCGTCAGCAGAACTAGCACAATCCTATCCTGACTTGGATGTGATCGCCGTTTGTGCCGATTATACCCAAGATTTTCAACTGCCGCCCTACAGCAAAAAACCCGTTAATCACAAGCTAATTTTCTTTCCGGGTTCCACGATTGGCAATCTCGATCCCCAGGAAGCCATCCATCTGCTGAAACAGTCGCGTCGTCTTTTGGATAAAGGCGATGGCATGTTAATTGGTGTCGATTTGAAAAAAGACCCAGCTATTTTAAATGCTGCCTATAATGATGCCCAAGGAGTCACGGCTGCATTTAATCTCAACCTGCTAGAGCGGATTAATCAGGAGTTAAACGCTAATTTTGATTTATCCCATTTTCGCCACTGGGCTTTTTATAATCCAGATAAAAGCCGCATTGAGATGCATTTAGTTAGTCTCAAGGAACAAAGCGTCGTTATCGATGGCACACCGTTTCACTTTCGTCAAGATGAAACAATTCACACCGAAAATTCATATAAATACAGCATTGAAGAGTTCCAGGATATGGCAAATTATGCTGGATTCGATGCTCAACAGGTATGGACAGATGCTGATCATCTCTTCAGTCTCCACTACCTAACGATTAGCCATTAGAAAATTTAATTCCCGGTTCCCTAGAAGGGCGGGTTTAGTCAAATTATCGGTTTATGGCAAAATGTGAGCGGTAAAACCCGCCCCTACATCCCTGTTCCCTATTCCCTGTTCCCTATTCCCTGTTCCCTGAAAAATGGCAAAAGCTGACAAAATAAACTTTTCTTGTCCGAGTGGTTTTCCCGAATTTCTCCCCGGCGAAAAGCGTCTGGAGATGTATTTGATAGATACCATCCGCCAAGTTTTTGAGCGATATGGATTCACCCCCATCGAAACTCCAGCAGTTGAGCGATTAGAAGTCCTGCAAGCCAAAGGAAATCAAGGGGATAATATTATTTACGGATTGCAACCAATTTTGCCGCCCAATCGCCAAGCCGAAAAAGAACAGGCGGGAGAAAGTGGTTCAGAAGAGAGGGCATTAAAGTTTGATCAGACGGTTCCCTTAGCGGCTTATATTGCCCGTCACCTAAATGAACTTCAGTTCCCCTTTGCCCGCTATCAGATAGATGTGGTATTTCGGGGAGAACGGGCAAAAGCGGGACGCTATCGCCAATTTCGCCAATGTGATATTGATGTAGTGGGTCGTAATAAGCTGAGTTTGCTCTATGATGCCCAAATTCCAGCGATTATTGCCGAAATTTTTACGGCGATTAATATAGGAGAGTTTTTGATTCGCATCAACAATCGTAAAGTTCTCAGTGGGTTCTTTGAGTCGATTGGTTTAGATGAGAGCAAAATTATGCCCTCTATTCGGATTGTAGATGCCGCCGAGAAAATTGGCGAAACGAAGGTTAAAAAAGCGCTCCTGGCTGAAGGGTTATCAGATGAACAAGTCGAACAAATTTTAGCCTTCACCAAGATTCAGGGGTCAGTAGATGACGTGTTGGCACAATTAAACGCCATGCTTGAGGATAAACCAGACGCTCAGGTATTGAAAACGGGCATTGCTGAACTAGAAACGGTGATTACCGGAGTGCGGAATTTGGGGGTGAGCGATCGCGTATTTTGCATTGACCTCTCCATTGCCCGTGGATTAGATTATTATACGGGAACGGTGTATGAAACAACACTCGTTGGTCATGAAGCCTTGGGCAGTATTTGTTCCGGGGGACGGTATGAAGAACTCGTGGGTATGTTTGTTGGGGATAAAATGCCAGGAGTGGGCATTTCCATCGGCTTAACTCGATTGATGAGTCGGTTGATTCAAGCCGGGATTCTAGAATCCTTCTCGTCTACACCCGCCCAAGTGATGGTGGTGAATATGCAAAGTGACCTGATGCCCCTGTATTTAGACGTATCTCAGAAACTGCGTCAGGCGGGAATTAGTACAATAACCAGTTTTGACGAGCGTTCTGTGGGCAAACAGTTACAGCAAGCTGATAAACGGGGAATTCCCTTGTGTGTCATTATTGGCTCTGAAGAAGCAGCCGCTCAACAATGCGGTTTGAAAAACCTGAAAACCGGGGAGCAAATTGCTGTCAATATAGAGCAGCTAGCTGATGAGGTGAGCAAGCAACTAGCCTAAGCATTCCTGTAGAGACGCGCCATGGCGCGTCTCTTTGTAGCATAAATTACAGACAATTTGCTAATCATCCGAATTAGGTGTGATTACTGGATTACTGTTGCTAGCGATCGCGTATTTCCGAAAAATGAACCATGAACTACACTGCCACCAAAGCGTCTTGATAACGGTTATGGAGCAAACTGACATGAACCTGACTAAGAGCATACCAGGTTTGCTCACTGACCACTCCATCTTCCACTAAGCCATGACGTTTTTGGAACGATCGCACAGCACGTTCTGTTTGTTCGCCAAAATCACCATCAATTGGCGCTGAATAATCCTGAGTCAGATGCAGCACCCACTGTACAGGAATCACCATATCATGTCTGCTACCTCGATTGAGTACAGGCATATTAACCGGGGAACCTTGATAAAGAGCCTGCCACGTCAGAGAATCGACAATACCATCAGCTTTGAGGAACATACTTTGCTGAAATTCCATCACAGCATCATGAACCGAGCGATCAAAATACCCTCCCATGGGACCCGTATAGGTGCCGCAATGAGCCAAAAGCTTTTGCAGTTCTAAAACCTCGGCTCCCACCGAACCCAGTTGCAGTATAGGTTTGCGAACCGACGATTTAGCGGTGAGTCTAACCTTTGATGTCGTTTCCGGATTAAAAAGCGCTTGCATAGTACAGTCCTCATAAGTTTAAGTACTGGACGCCAGGAAATAAATTTCCGGCTTAAAGCTAAAGTAAGCTAAAGCTTACTTCTCAACTTAATCCTACAGTAGGTTTAACGGAAGGGAAATCAAACAAAAGCGATCGCGCCTGAGTGGGAAGGTTCAAGAGTGCGATCGCTTAATTAAATTTAACGGATTTTATCTCAACCTGTGGAAACCCGCGCAGGCGGGTTTCGTTTGTGTAGCTGCGGTTACCCTACGGGAAGCCGCTCCGCGTCTACAACCGCCCAATTAATATGATGTCCGGCTAGGCGAGGATAAAATCGCTACTGTTAAGGGCACTCGCTTGAATCCCCGTCAAGATAGCTAAGTCTGTATTGAAGACACTAATGCGAGTATCATTCCCATCTTGAATCAGGTCGAGCTGTTGGAACGTGATGCCCAAACCACGAATGCCAATCCGGTCAATCTCTACCTCAAAGTCAGTAATCGTGTGAGCCGCACTGGGAACAAAGCCATTAACAATCCAGAACTGCTCATCACCATTGCCACCCGTCATGGTGCTACCCCCATAACCACCGAACAATAGATCATCGCCGTCGCCGCCTGAGAGTTGGTCATTGAAACCAGCAATCAGGATATCATCACCTTTGCCGCCAAACAACTGATCGTTGAGGTTGGCTAACAGTTCATCGTCGCCTTTCCCACCATCGAGTAGGTTGTTTCCCGCACCATTGGATACATCCAGGCGATCATCGCCAGCTTCACCAAATAATTGGTCGTAGCTGTTGCCAATCAGTGTATAGGAGAAGGTGTCAAATCCGGTTTCTTCATTGAAAATGGTAGGAGAGAATCCGAAAGAGCTATTGGTATTCGCTAGCGTGTCCAACGTATTTGACACAATCGAAACGAAGCCAAAATCGTTAAAGGAAGTGGGTGTACCTTCGTTGGTGAGGAAGTTCCAATCAAAGCTCAATTGAGTGCCAGCCGATACTGTTACTGTTTGCTTGATTGCTGAACCAATGGTAGCATTGCCATTACCCAGACCATCTAGTGCATCGCGGCAAAAATACTTGAGCAGCTTCGTAGAGACGATGAAGCTGGGGGAGCTGAGGGAGCTGAGGGAGCTGGGGGAGATATTAGCTGTTCAGTTATTTCTGCCTTCTTGCACTAGGCTTCCGGAAGTCAACCCCAAGAAAGTTTCTAGTTGGGTATCGTTTACAGCACTACCTCCGTTAGTGAGTAACGCTTGATTGGTTCCCTCCGTTGGACCCGAACCAAAGGTAGCACGCGAATGAGCGATTTTTTTGACAAAACTTTACACAACCTGAACAGTCAGACACAGGATTTACTCCTTCACGCTCAATGAATGTAAGTCAAAACTAATGCAACGAAACACTGTATCTGGGAGGTTTACGCTTTCGGGCGTAAGTCCTCAAAAATTAACCTGAATTTAACCTTACTTATGTAGCCGTAAGGTTAGAACATCGATGTCTAGTTGAGGAGTATAGACGTTTCTTTGCCGGAAATCCAAATAGTTAACAAAACTTATGAACATCCACATAACCAACTGTCTCAGCCGACATTGAAACCCCTACAGGACTTAGGCACAGTGTCTATATGTAGGGTTTGAATCCTCAAATTGCGTCCTACCCTAGTCATTTGCCTACATCCAGTCATTAACATAAAGTTTTGTAATAAAAACTGACCGATCGCGTAAAATCTTCCCCTTCAGCCAGAGTGATCCAGTGAACGGTTAAGCTGTTGTAATTCGCAGAGTAATTTCGTCGCGTCAGATATCTGACATGGACACTGGGAATCATTCTGCTTTGTGGACAGCCTAGTTAAAGAGGTCATCTGATGAACTTGTTACTTGGAATTGCTTTATTTTTCCTCGGTTTTATCTTGGCAATCATTGGCGGGTTTTGGACGCTAATTCTCGCCTTCATGGATCACTGGGGTTGGGGATTGGCTTGTTTATTCATTCCTTTCGCCGGTTTAGTCTTTATTATCATGAAATGGAGTAATCAATCAGTCAGGCGTTCTTTCTTCCTACAGCTTGCCAGTTTACCGTTGACGGGATTAGGAATGCTTTTTGGCGGACTCTCTGCCTTTAACTTGATTTCCAATAGTACAATTCCTCTATCGGAGGATGACATTTTCGTAGAAATGCCAGAATCGGAGGTATCTATAGATACAGAACAAGAGTTATCTCCAATACAAACGCCCGCTAGTTCTCCTACTCCTGAGGTGGCTGTATCTCCATCTCCACCTCCCCCTCTATCTCCTACACCGAATACGACTTCATCCCCTACCGCCAAACCCGACTATACTCAATATATGCGGATTGGTTATGCGGCTTTCGACCAGGGAGATTATCAGACGGCTTTAATTAATTTCAAAAGAGCCTTAAATCAAAGACCAGGAGATAGCTATGCGACAAAAGCTATTGAAAATACGGAAGCGATAATTAACCGCAACCGCTAAAGCTTTGATGCAGCAATTTAAATGACCCCAATTAGCTCAGAAACAATACCTCAAGAGTTGAGTTCCCTTTGACTATTATGAGTGTTGACAATGAATGATTCTGGCAAAAACATAATAATGGATACAGGAATGAATCGGACGTATTTAAATTTGGAGATTAATGGATGTCTAATACATCTCAAAAGACTGAGTTACTTAATTTACTTCTTGAGGTCAAACAAACTGTCCCAGGAAGTATAGAGCGAAGGCAAACGGTAACCAAACTCGTTGATCGAATCCTGCGATCGCGCCCAATATGCCGTCCACTTAAAGATCAATCCCTATCCCCTGCTTGCCAAGACATTTACCAAGCCGCACGCCAGCAACTTTTGGGTACTCTGTCCTCGGATATTGACCGCTACAATCCTGAAAATGAATCTTTAAGAGAATGGGCAAATCTACGCATGCGGGAAGCCTTTCAAGACATACTCACTGACAACCGTCTTAAACCGCTAGCCCTAGAAGCGAAACAGCATCCAGCCCAGACACAGCAACGCCAATATCTCTTAACTGAACTCATTAATGCGATTCAACTATCCCGGAGATTGATCCATCCCCAGCGAGGTGAACTTTCTCGTGATTTTTATAACATAATTTATGATGATGCTGTCAATCGGACATTGCTTTATGTTTTCCAAAAAATTGACTTATATGACCCGGAACGAGGGAAGGGGGTATTTATGAATTGGGTTAACTTTAGACTGGATAGAACATTAAGAGACATTCGAGCCTCTTACCAGATTACCCAAGATAAGCCAATTGCTATCGAGGAAATAGATAATCTGGGAACAACTGAAGCAGTTCCCACGACATTTGAAATAATTATGCACTATGTAGAACGTGACCCCGACAATATTTTTAAACGGGAAGTGATTCAAAAAAATCCCAACGCCAGCTTTCAAGCTATATTTTTAGCCAAACGGATTCAAGGGAAAAGCTGGAAAGAGATTTCTCAAGACTTGGGAATCCCCGTAACCACCCTAAGTAGTTTCTATTGGCGCTGTATTCAACGGCTTGCGCCCAGAATTAGACAGTACGTCCAAGACTGTGCATAAGTTCGTCATTGGTTTATGTTATTTGTAATGATTTGAGTACGATTTACAGAACGGGTGGAGTGTTCGGTTTATTTTCAACAACCCACTTATTAGATTACGGCGACACCGATAAACAGGAGAAAACGTGATGATTCATATCAATAAAGCCTCGATGTCTAAAGTTAAGCTAGGTTGGCAAGTCCATCAAAACGCCAAACAGTTTCGTCAACATCAATCCACTCCCTTTAATTTTGTCAACGCGCAGCAGGTTTATCTGAATACCTTAGCCGTGTATGCAGTTAATGACTACCTCAAACGCCAAGGAATAGAAACAGACTTAACTGGAAGCGATAGCTGGGACCCATTAATCCAGTCTTTAGCCAATATTGCCGACTTAAAGGTTAAACGGCAAGGGCAATGGGTAAAACTTGAGTGTCGTCCTGTGTTCTCGGATACAAACTCGGTTTACATTCCAGCGGAAGTTTGGGAAGATAGGATTGGTTATGTTGCCGTCGGGATGAATGAATCTCTCACCGAAGCAACGTTACTGGGTTTTACTCAAACTGTGACTACGGAGGAGTTATCTCTTAACCAATTCCAATCTTTGGATGATTTGCTCAAGTGTCTTCAACCCAAACGTGAACCATCACCTCTAGTTAACTTAAGTCAATGGTTTGATAATATTGTGGCAGAGGGTTGGCAAACGGTTGAAGCATTATTGGGTACACCAGACGTTAGTCTAGCATTCAGAAGTGTCAATCCGGCGACGGTTAAGCGGGGGAAGATAATCCAACTGAAAGACCACAATCTAGCACTTATACTTGACCTGAATCAAGACAATGAACAAAATGTTCGCATCCGGGTTAAAGTTCGCTGCTTAACGAGTAACACCCCTTTACCCGAAGGAATTAAGTTAATGGTACTGGATGAAACCGGAGAACCTTTTCTAGACACCCAAGCCGGAAACGCTGATCATTCGATTCAAACTAAACCCTTTCAGTTTATTGATCAACCTGAGGAAAAATTTACCGTTAAAGTGGTGCTGGATGAGGAGAGCGTAACGGAGGATTTTATAATTTAAACTGAGTCAAGCCGGAATATAACTATGGGTAAGGTCGTTAAACTTAATCTAGAACATGGGGATTTTAGCCAAGGGTTTCAGATTACCCTAGAAATTGGTGATGAGAGTTTGCCCCATCGTCAAATCCGAACGGGTGGTAGTCTACCCGCTAATTTACAGGTTTCGGCAAACTATGATAATTGGAAAACAACCTATCGCCGCTTAGAAACAGCGTTCAGGCGTCCAGTTATTCTAGAGGAAGAAACTGAACTTCTTCCCCCTGTCTCTGCTGACGAATGTCAAGTCTTATTTGAAACCCTAAAAGGCAGTCTCAATCATTGGCTTAATGCTGAAGAGTTTCGCCGTGTCAAAGAGCAATTACTCAGAGAGTTAGACGAAGACGAAGAAATTCGTGTCATTATCCGCACCAGTGAACATAACTTGCGGAAATTACCCTGGGATACGTGGGACTTTTTTGACGAGTTTCCCAATGCGGCTGTGGCGATTAGTCCGACGGAACATGATGTCGGAACGCCGGTTAAACCGAAAAATAAAGTTAGAATTTTGGCGATTTTAGGCAATAGCCAGGGAATTAATATTGCCAGAGACAGAGGGTTACTCGAAAATTTACCCCAGGCTGATGTCCGCTTTCTGGTGGAACCGCAACGTCAAGAATTTGAAACGCTGTGGAGTGAAGAGTGGGATATTCTTTTCTTTGCGGGACATAGTTACTCTCAAGGAGATGGCGATTGCGGTTATATTTATATCAATCAAACCGAGAAGCTAGCCATTAGCGAGTTGAAAAATACCCTAAAACGAGCGATTAAGAAAGGGTTACAACTGGCGATTTTTAATTCCTGTGATGGTTTAGGATTAGCCAATGAGTTGCAGCGGCTGAATATCCCGCAAATGATTGTTATGCGGGAACCTGTACCGGATAAGTTTGCTCAGGAATTTTTGAGATATTTTCTGGAATCGTTTTCCAGTGGCAAATCGTTATATACTTCAGTCCGAGAAGCACGGGAAAAGTTACATGACTTATCGGATATTGAGAGAAGGTTTCCGGGTGCAAGTCTATTACCCGTGATTTGCCAAAATCCTACAGTTTTACCCGTGAAGTGGGACGATTTTTTGGCAAAGAAAAAGCCTGAGGTTAAATCCGAATCAGTGGAGTCGGTTGAACCGCCAATTTTACCTGAAGATAAACAGACGATACCCCAACAGATTTCTCCGGAACAGTCGGCGACTGAGGATAAAGCTCTCCAGGTTTCACCCCCAGGGAAAAAGCCAATCGGTAAACTAATAGGTATCGGAGTTTTGGGCGGCGCTATTTGTATCTCAGCTATTAGTGGTTGGTTATGGTGGAAACGCCCTATCTGTTCATTGAACGATAATCGGATACCATTCATGATTAATATTCCCCAAGGACAACTGTTTAACTATGGGGGAAGTACAACTTGGGTTCCTCTTGCTCAACCCTTGCATGAACAGATCAAGACAACCTTGCAAGATTTTCAACTCAATTCACCGAAGTATAGTGGTTCAGTGGAGGGAATTGAACAGGTATTGGGAGGCTATTTTGCCTTCAGTTTATCCTCTACCCATCTGCGAAAAAAAGATTTAGCCGAGGCGAGACAGCAAGGCTATGAACTGATTCAGAAACCAGTGGCGATTGACGCGATCGCAGTCGGGGTAAATCCTCAACTTAATGTTCCTAGCTTAACCCTAACTCAGCTTAAAGATATTTATACCGGAAAAATTCGCAATTGGCAACAAGTGGGAGGTCCGGATTTACCGATTACTCCCTACTCCCGCGCACCCGAAGGCGGAACCGTGCGATTTTTTACTGATGCGGTTTTAGCAGGACAACCGTTAAATACCCAAATTGTCCAATTTGTTGATTCGACAACCACGGGAATCAGTAAAGTCAGCAATGATCCAGGCGGTATTTACTACGCCTCAGCACCGGAAATTGTCTCTCAATGTGGCATTCGTCCTTTACCGTTGGGACTTCCGGGAAAGACGGCGATTGCTCCCTATCAGGGTGATTTAGTTCCCTTAGAGTCTTGTCCCCAGCAGCGCAATCAGGTTAATTTAACCGCCTTCAAAAGTGGAGAGTATCCTTTAACTCGAAACTTATTTGTGATTATTAAAGATTTTCCCGGTGAGAATAATGCCCAAGAACAAGCCGGGAGAGCCTATACTAATTTGATAGTAACGGGTAAGGGTCAAGCGATGGTAAAAGAACCGGGATTTGTTCCGGTTGCTCAGGCTTCTTGTCCGTCGCCCTAGTGCAGCGGGCAATACGGTGAAGCAGAGGGAGCTGGGGGAGCAGAGGGAGCTGGGGGAGCTGGGGGAGCTGGGGGAGCAGAGGGAGCTGGGGGAGCAGAGGGAGCAGAGGGAGCAGGGGGAGCAGAGGGAGCAGAGGGAGCTGGGGGAGCTGGGGGAGCTGGGGGAGCTGGGGGAGCAGAGGGAGCAGAGGGAGCAGAGGGAGCTGGGGGAGCTGGGGGAGCAGGGGGAGCAAAGGATAAAAAAATGATTAGCTGGTGGGGGAATTATTTAGTTGTCTGTGTCAATCTGTGTGCTTGACTATTTAATGTTCTAGAAAGTGCCATTCCATCTGTGTACTCTGTGTTTTTGTCAATAGCTGGCAATAATTTTTATTATAACTTTAACAAAATACATGCGTCCAAGGGGGAGGTTGGCAGTGAGACGAAAACCATCAATTATACAAAGTCTTACGAAGATTCAAGGGGTTTAGCTGTATCAAAATTATTTTTGCCGATAAAAAACCCACCATAGATAGTATACCTGAAAATCGCACAATGCTCTCACAATCGCCGCAACCCTTGAAAATTCGTAGCCTTTTCCCAAAACGAGGTAAAAAACGAGCAATTATGACGTTTTGTTGAGATGAGATCCTGATTGAAAAAATTAAACAGTTCTGGGGGAAAGAATAGTTTAGCTTATCATAACTTGACAAATTAAGCCGAAATAGAATTGAGTCAAGCTAAGGAAATGTCAGTAGCGAAGCAGAAAGTAAAGAGTCAAGGGGTATGTCGTGAATCGTGGTATCAAAAGAAGTGCGATCGCTCGCTGTGCCGGATCTGATTCGTCTAAAGTCCACTATTAATCAAGTGTCCGATTATGCCATTAGAGAATGAAGCGAAGCGAAATGAAGAATATCTCCAGATACTGATGCTTATTCCAACGCTTGTTACTCGCTAACACTTCGCGCTACGCTACTGGATTGACACAGCTAAAATGATGGAAGAGACTTGACGATTGAACGCGCACAACCTGCGCCCCTACAGTTTCGGGGCTAATGGTTAATTGATCAAATAAGGTGTGCCGAACCACTACTAACGTGACACAGCTAAAATGGTGGAGTAGATTCTACCGTTAAATCGGGCGCAAAGCAATAAGCCCCTACAGTTTATGCACTACTCATCTTTATTGGTATTAGTATCCTTATCCCTATCGTTCCCGCTACTTTCGCCCTCAACGGCAAATGCCCAAGATACAATAGCACAATCTAGCTTTGCCCAAGGATTTTGGCGTCCAGCCGAAGGACTGGTTCAAGAACAACTGAATTTGATTAATCGGATTGAGGGGGCATTCTACAGTCCTAATGTATATCAAGTAGAAGCGACGCGATCGCAACTTTTCTTACACCTCGGCAAAGTGGAACGCTTCTTGAATAGTCAGTATCGAATTCCCCAGTTTCTCTGTAATAACGGAACACCTGATCCCGATGTTCCTGCGCCGTTAACCTTACCCCAGCGACAGGTGTATTGTAATCTTTATGTGTCTACCCAAAAGCTGGAACCAATGGTTGATCTGTTGGATATGCGGTTACCGATGCTAGCTGGGTTAGCTGCACCTAGTACCCTACCATTAGATGATCAACGTCCAGGCTTGCGGTTGAATTTAGCCACACCACTTCGTCCTGAATTTGCACCTGTACCCGACTTCCCCGAACCGGAACCGCCTGTCTTGGGTATGCCAACAAAGCGCCCCCTTACAGACTATCAGAGACAGCCGTTACAACCTGCGATCGCGCCTCCGGAAGCGGTGACTAAAACCCTTTTAGCCGCACGGGAACAACTATTACCCACATTACCCGCATTTCCCGACTCTGCTCGTATAATTGATCCTGGTGTTTACACGGTAATTCCAACTCAGAGTACTTTGGGTCTTTTGCCCTTAGAACCCCAGCGATATGCAGACTTTCTTGACCAACCCAACACCGGGATTGCCCGTATCTTTCTCGCCGAAAGCTATCAACCTGATCCCAATAAGCTACGAAACCGCCTGCAATCTCCTCTCCCCCAACCCTTTCCCTTAACGACTGGGGTTGAATCGGCGACGGATTCCGTTCCTAGCTTGGCGTTGGAAATTGAAAATGGAAACTTCACCATTCCTTTGCAAGGGCTGGATTATGGCTTTATCGTCAATTTGGGTGATGTTTCTTTAGACGAAATCAACGCCAATCTACAAACAATTCCCACCCTGACACCCGAACAACGAGATTTATTTCTGAACTATCGTCCACCCAATGAAGTAGAAGCCTTACAAATCGATCAACGGCGCTTTTATACGGGTAAAGATGGGATTGGGTTTGTCCCGCCTTTAAGCCCACCTGCGGCTATAGGTTCAGAGGTAGGATTAAATAATACCTATTTAGTCAGATTAATCCAATTCCAGTTACCTGAAGCTGTACTGGAAGGAGAACCAATTTCACGATCGCAGCGCCGCTATTTACCCGAAATTCTAAAGACACCAAGCAGCGATGTTATTGTGGCTTTTCAACCTGTTCACCAACGTTTAGATGGGAGTTATACAGTGCTATGGCGTTTACTTTATCGCTTTCCTGATCCCCAAATTGACAATTTAGCCGAATACGTGGAATTAGAGTGAAGTTTCCCCAAAACAAAACAATGTAAGACAATGTAAGTCGAAGGGTTAACCCGTCTCGAAGTATCCTTTTAGAATCCTTGGTTATTTATACCAAGGAGAAGTCAACTCAAGGTTATTCAAAATCCACTGATGTCGTTACGACGGCTGGCAACTCTGACGGTTGAACGCTTAGAACCTTGGCACAAGCCAGCAGCTTGGTTTCAGTAGGTACTTTAAGCTTTGACGCTAACTTGAAGAACTCAAGCATTTTAATGAAGCTAAACGTGGGATCTGGAAGATAGACAACCTGTCCAGAACGAATGGTTATCCCCTGGCGACTGGATGACTGAAAGGCATGATGGAGATTATGCCAGCCTTCACCCAGAGTTAGAAATGCTACTAACTTATTATTGCAACTGAGATCGTCAGTTATAAAAGGTTGTTCCCCCACAATATGGCAAAGGGAGTTGACGGTTTGCACGCCATGAAACAGCAGCGTTGTGCTGAGAAAAAATGCACCAAGATATTCAACGCCACCGATGAGATAAGAAATTGTTCCCAGTGCCACTAGAGGGAGAAAGTGCAAACGGTCAATCACCTTTAAAACAGGATCACTCTCAACATCGGCAGGTAGCTTGGCAGGAAAGAACCGGGGGGATAATAGCCAACCCCCTTGAGACCAATAAAATCCTCTGATCCCCTGAACGGGTGTACAGGGGGAATGGGGATCGAGATCTTGATCGACATGTTTATGATGGGCTACATGGTGTGCTTTCCACCAACTTGGACCCATCTGCCCCGCCGCCGCCGCCACAATACTTCCTACCCATAGAACTGGAGCCGGAGCTTGATAGCTTTTGTGGGTGAGTAGTCGATGGTAGATGGCGGTTGTTGCCAGCATACGGATGACATATAAAAATATGATCCATAGGCAAGCGCCCCACGATAAACCCGTGATAAAAACAAGTAATGATCCGATATGGCTAAAGATAATCAGCGTCGGACCGATTAGATAAGAAATAATTGTCAGTGGAGAATACTGCCTCATTTTTTTCTATTGTCCTAAAAGGATGGTTAAATAAGCCGTTAATGAAACCTGCCCCTACTTTCCTATTACCGAGAAATTCCTCTGACCTACAAAACAACCGCATAACCTACGCTTGTCAAGTCATGCGGTTCAATGTAACTCATGAATATTAAATTCAATTATTAATTGAGTTAGCATCAGGCTATCTTCAAATTAATAATCTAAAGTAGAACAATACCTACGTTGGCTAACTCTTCAAAAAATCTGATGAAAACAAACTTTTGACCCTTCGCGATCCTCAAGAGCATACAAACTTCCCAAGGGTTTTACTAGGCTGTCTTTTTGGGTGGTAGAACAACTTTCTTGGCTAAACCCACTCCTTGTAGTAGTTGAATTGCCCACCATGTCATATCGATTTCCCACCATTTACGTCCAGCCGGAGCAACATTGGGATGAGCGTGGTGATTGTTGTGCCAACCTTCTCCGTAGGTTAAGATAGCTGCCCACCAGAGATTGCGAGAACCATCATTAACTTCATAAGTCTGATAACCGCGCAGGTGAGTGGCAGAATTAATTAACCAGGTGCTGTGCCACAGTACGACAGCTCGGACAAAGACACCCCAGAATACAAATTGCCATCCTCCGACTACGTAAAGCAATAGACCCAGGGGAAGTTGTAACAATAAGAAGTAGCGATCTAACCAGCGATAATAGGCATCTCTTGCCATATCAGGAGCGTATTTCTGATAAACTTCGTAATCAAAAAATTCGGGTTTGTGATAAAACAGCCAAAGCATGTGACTCCACCAAAACCCATATCGCGCTGAGTAAGGGTCTTTGTTTGCATCATCGGGATGAGCATGGTGCTGACGGTGTGCTGCTACCCAGAAGATTGGTCCTCCTTGTAGAGCTACAGCCCCGATGGTGGTCAGGATATATTCTAACCACTTAGGCACTTGAAAACTCCGATGGGTCAAAAGCCGATGATAGGCTAAACAAATGCCAATGCTGCCAAAGAGCCAGTGGAGAAGTATCATTACTCCCAAGGCTGACCATGAAAAAAACCAGGGCGCCAGCAGTGCCAAAGCGTGAATCGTGCCAAAAAATAGCAGACTGGGCCAATGAAAGGGTAAGTTAGTGCGACTTTGAGGAGGCACTGAGATTGAATGATTAGTCATTGAGAATCGTTAGAGTAGGAATTGAGGTGCAAGTGTTACTTACACTTCTACCATCAGCTTAACGATTTATCCATCAAAATGCAAGTGTTACTTACATTACTAAACTATGTCTCGTACCAGTTCTACAACACGAGCGCGTTTGATTCAAGCAGCGCTTGAGTTGTTTACCGTTCAGGGGGTTACCGAGACGACCACACGTCAGATTGCGGAATTAGCCCAGGTTAATGAAGTCACACTGTTCCGTCACTTTGGTAACAAACAAGGATTACTCTTAGCGGTGATCGAAGACTCTGGGGTGTTTACCCGTCTGGGTGAATCACTCAGAGCGCAAGTCGATCAGACAACGACGTTTGAGCAGGCGCTAATTAACTATGGACGCGATCGCCTTCAGGTTCTGACGCAAATGCCCGAATTACTGCGTTCTGTGGTTGGGGAGTCAGGAAAATATACGGTTGAGCATCGTCAGGCGTTAGGAGAAGGTGTGACTCAAGCCAACCTGGACTTTGCTGATTATCTTACCACCGTGATTCAACGCGATCGCTTACATTTACGTTTATCAGCGGAAAAATTAGCCAGTTTGGTTAATGGGATGTTATTTGGGTATTTGGTGATTGAACTAACCAGCGAGTTCCACAGGCTTTGGCAGAATCAGGAGGAGTTTTTGCAAAGTTTGATCGAACTCATCTTACACGGAGCTTTTGCAGACGGAGAGCTACAGAGACGGAAAGAGGCGGAGGAAGAACCAGAAAACGGCGACACAGTGGAGACAGTGCGCCCGCCTATCCCCAATTCTTCCCTGAACTCGACCTCTCCAGCCATCTCCTCTGAGACGGTAGCCGATTTACCTGCATCCTTAGTTCATGCGATTTTGCAACAAGCCAAAAAAAGCGGCTTACGGGATTATGCTCTCGCCTATATTCTCTTTGGTGCAGGGTTGCGGGTAGAAGAAATTATTGCCTTAGAGCGATCGCACCAAATTAGTGACGCCCATCGACACTTATTGCAAGTGACTCAAGGTAACGTGCGCCAAGTCCCTGTAAATCAGTGGATTATGGGCAAGCGCTATGGTTCTTACACCCGCAATCCCTTAAACCAATGGCTCAAAAGTCGTAAAGATGATCGCTCACCCCTGTTTGTTAATGAAGCTTTAGAACGGATGTCTGTGCCAGAATTAAGAGCTGCATGGCGTAACTTTACCGCTGAGTTGGAAACGCCATCTCCCTCAATTGAGCAAGCGCGACAAACCTGGTGTGTGGAACTGTTAATGCGAGGGATGAATGTGGAGGATTTAAGTATTTTAAGCGGTTTGGATGTACAACAATTAGAGCCTTATGTTCGCCGAGCAAGGGAAAAAACAGCGTTGGAACGGGCGATTCGTTTAGATCAAAAACCTTGAGTAGGGGTTGCTGAATAAGTATTGTGGTGAGGATAGGGAACAGGGAACAGGGAACAGGGAACAGGGAACAGTAAGGTTTGAGAGAAATTTGCAAAAATTGATACAGTAACGTTTTCTTTTGTCCGACTACTTACCCAATATTAAAATATGAATAATACAGTTATCCTCAATTATTTTGAACAGAGGCTAATTGAAAAAATCCGCGACTTACCTCCTGGTAAAGTTGAAGAAGTCGCCGATTTTGGGGTCTTCCGGACTAACTTTGACAAGGACTACCACCAAAGAGTAGATCTAAATCACCAGGTTGTATATTTAAATCTCTCATTAAATGACCGGGATCAACTTGTTTGATATCTTTCTCAAGAAGCAAAGTTCTCAGATTCTCTCTGTCCATTACGCTGCGGAGGGTTTGGCAGCAGTATGGGTCAATTTCGATATCAGCTAGTATTTCAAAGCCAGCTTGACGGACACCGATATCCATCCCACCTGCACCTGAGAAAAGAGATAAGGCAGACAACATAAAATGGACACTCAGTACAGAAGTATTATTTGATCCTCAGACTTATAGACTATCACAATAACGGATATTCCCAAACGACACCCCTAATTTTATGGGTTATTATTTTCGAGTAGCATCGATGTCATGGGCGTCAACTTAAGCCAGGTTGCGTCCGAGTGAATTCAGAGGCAAGGATAGTAACCTGAAGTGGAAACAAGAAGCTGTAGGATACCTCCTAAGCTGAAACCTTAACTTGCTGATTTCCGGCTAAACCAAATGCCTGGTGAATGGCTTGTAATGCTGTCACCCCTTGGTCTTTATTCACCACACAACTAATTTTTATTTCTGACGTAGTGATCATTTGAATATTGATTTGGTGTTGAGAAAGAGCGGCAAACATCCGCGCCGCTACACCGGGTTGTCCAATCATTCCTGCACCAACAATACTAACTTTAGCAATATCGGCATCAAGGAGAACCTCGCCGTACCCTAAAATAGGTGCAGCCTCCTGGAGAATTGTCTGGGCATTTTCCGCCTCAGCTTGGGCGACAGTAAAGGCAATATCGCGTGTGGGAATTCCATCAATCACGCGACAGCGCTGAGATTGAATAATCATGTCCACACTAATGGTTTGCTCGGCTAAGATACTAAATATCCGAGCCGCCATACCCGGACGATCAGGAACATAGCGAATAGCTAAACGGGCTTGATTCTGGTCAAGGGCAACCCCTCGAACGGGATTTGAATGTAGAGACGTTGCATGCAACGTCTCTACATTCTCGGAAATCGGTAAACGGGCAGGGGAACTCTTAATATTAAACTGGTCACACAAAACCGCGATCGCACGATTACAATCAGACGCATCAATCACACAGCTTACTTTTACCTCAGAGGTGGAAATCATCTGAATATTGATCCCCGCATTTGCCAATGTGGTGAACATTTGCGCCGCAATACCGGGATGTCCAATCATCCCCGCCCCCGCGATCGCGATTTTGGCGATATTCGATTCCACTAAGACTTCCGCCTCATCAGCACTGGGATTAGTCGGGCTACGAAACGCGGGTGCGATCGCTTCGGCGACGGCTTCAGCCCGTTTGAGAATACCCTTACTTACACTAAAGGCAATATCATTCGTATTCCCTTCATGAATCGACTGGATAATTAAATCCACATCCAAATCTTGACCCGCAATTTCACCAAATAATTGGGCGGCGACACCCGGATGATCGGGAACCCGCAGCATTGCCACTTTTGCCTGATCGGTATCAAATTCTACAGCATCCACCGATCGAGCAATTTCTAAATCATCTAACGAACGGGGTTGTGGCGTAGGAGAAATCACCTTCGTCCCCGGATCATCCGTCCAACTGGATAATACAACCAAAGGCATCCCGTAATTTCGAGCAATTTCCACCGCACGCGGATGCAGTACCTTCGCCCCTAAGCTTGCTAATTCCAGCATTTCATCGCAGGTAATCTCGTCCATGAGTTGAGCATCGGAGACTAAGCGCGGATCGGCGGTTAAAATACCCGGAACATCCGTGTAAATCTCACACCGATCTGCCCCTAATGATGCCGCTAACGCCACGGCTGAGGTATCTGATCCGCCGCGTCCCAAAGTGGTAATCTCTAAGTCAGTCAGACTACTGATCCCTTGGAAGCCAGCAACGACAACCACTTTACCCTCGTTGATATGCCGAGAAATCCGTTCGGTGTGGATACTAAAAATTCGGGCGCGGCTATATTGGGCTTCTGTGACAATACCCACCTGTGCGCCAGTCAGGGAAATTGCGGGTTGTCCTAATTCCTGCAACGCCATCGCTAGCAGCGCGATGGAGACTTGTTCTCCAGTGGAGAGTAACATATCCATTTCCCGACGGCTGGGATTGGCGGAGATTTCGTGAGCCAGTTTGACCAACCCATCCGTCGTTTTACCCATGGCTGACACGACGACGACTAATGAGTTACCGGCTTGAACTGTTTTTAATAGGCGTTGGGCAACGATTTGAATCCGCTCAACTGACCCCACCGAGGTTCCACCGTATTTTTGGACAACCAGCACCATAAATCTTGCTCCTACACCTTTGCTATTATGTCATTCGTCATTTGTCTTATGTCATTTGTCAAGAGTCATTTGTCAGGGAATAGGGAATGGGCAATGGGCAAGTCGGGGCGGGTTTGGTTACATCTGGGTGTAACCGAAAAGATAATAGTGAAACCCGCCCCTACACAAACAATTTGCCCCCATCTCCCTCATCTCCCCCATCTCCCCCATCTCCCTCATTTCCCCCATCTCCCTCATCTCCCCCATCTCCCCCATCTCCCTCTCACGATTGATGCAGGTACTCTACTAACTCACAAAATCCATCGCCTTCTGTAGCGTTGGTTACATAAGCAGGTTTATAGTCCAGTTCATCCCGATAATCCAAAACATTAGCCACGCCTACAGAGAGGGGAAATAACTGAGGATTAAATAAACTAGCATCGTTAGGGCTATCACCCACTGTCAGCACTTGTTCCGGTTGATACTGGGGAAAATGATCACGTAACACTTGAATTAATCCAGTGGCTTTATCCTGAGATCTGGGTTTAATGTGACACTGTACCGAACTGTAGGTAAAACCCCAATCCATTGACGTACATAGGGCGTTAAGGCGTTCTAGCTGATGGATGGTGAGATCGCGATTATCAAACGTCCAATCGGTGAGACGAAAGCAATTGTCAGCCGATTCGTGAATCTGGGAAAATTCGGATTTGAGGCATTGATAGGTATCCGCTAATTGTTGGCGATGGGTGGTCATATCAGCAATTGTGGATAAAAAGACAGGTTGCTCTTGATCGGCTGGATAATATAATCCGCCATTTTCCGCGATCGCGCCCTGTACGGGTAAATAATTGACCAAACCACTGACCCAACCTGCGGAACGCCCTGTAACAATCAGTACCGGGATATTCGCTGCACTTAAATGTTCCAACGCTTGCAGCAAATCGGCACTAAATTTACCCTGTCGTGTTAGCGTACCATCCATATCCGTGGCAATCAGACGTAGCGTTTTCCAGCAATGGGCGGCTATTGCGGAGTTCATCGATGAAAAAGCCATAGATTATTGTGTAATGGGTGCTATATCTTGGATTATCAAAATTCGTCATGGCAATACTCTTACCAGACCAACGGAATTATTATTACCTTCTAGCCGCCGAACGAGCGGGAATTCACAAGCCAATTTTGGCGGCTCTTTATCAGGTTCATTCGTCTCCGACGTTTGCTGATGGAGAAACGGGATTAGGCATCTCGCCTGCCAATCGGGTATCACCCGATCAGGTGGATACATTCCCCGAACAAGTACAATATGCTGCTAATGCTATCCGATCGCTAACTGATAGTTTAATTGCTCAGGGACAACGGGGAAATGATTTATGGCTGTCCGAACAGGGACGCTATAGTGACAAGTTCCTGCAAAACGTGGCTAGAGGATATGTACCGCCAGCCAGTCAACCCTATATGGCACGTTTAGAACCGAGTAACTTTGAGTCCCTCAAACAAGCCTATCTAGCTGATTTAGCCGCCGACTTTAGCAGTGAAAACCTGCCCCAAAACCTTGCCTATCTGGATAAAGCCTTACTGACGCTTGTGGATCGACTGCCAGAGTATTATAGGGGATTAGCTCATCAACGGGATGCGTTGGTCGAAGGGGTGCGAGTGTGGCGGGAACTGGATACGCGGGATGCGGCGATTGCTTCGTTAGTGCCAACGGATCAGGTGGAATCAGCGCGTGAGGATGAATCCCTATTGGATATTCCCCTAAAGCAATTTATGGGACGGGTGTCTGCCAACTATAGCGGTTATCCCCATCAACGGGAGGCATTGCTGCGCCTAAGTCAACTATGGCGTCAACTGCGAACCCGAGAAGAAGCGATCGCGTCTTTGGAAAAAAGTGCCTCCCCCGAAGAAGATCTCGATATTATTGATCCGGCGCTAATTGCCTTTGTCGAGCGCATACCGAAGTTCTACCAGGGACAAGGTAGCCAACGCAATGCCCTCACCGAAGGCTTTCGACTCTGGAATCAATTTGACTCCCGCGCCACGGTATTAAGTCATCTGGGCATTAATCCAGACATCCTTCAAGCGAGTACCACTGATCCCACCGCGATGCAAAAACTGGCAGCAGAACTGGATCGAGAACTGATCAGCTTTGTCGGCAAGATACCCAAAGACTATAAAGAAGAGGACAACCAACGGGAAGCATTAATCCGTCTAGTACAACTTTGGCGAGATTTGCCCACCCGAAATCAGGCAGTGCAATCTCTCCTGGACGACCAAAAACGGATGAATGAAGCCCGCCGCCAAGCCCAAGAAGCACCGCCCAAGCCCACACCTGTAGTCATTCCCAAACGTCCGGAACGGTGGACACCCTACAATATTCAGCTATTAGCACCAATTATTCCCGATGGTAACTTTACCTGGGCAGAAGCCACCCATGGAGGTACACGTATGCCCCCGAACCAAGCTACAGTGGATGCTATGATTCGCATTGCGAAACTGGCACAACGGGCACGCGATCGCATTGGGCGACCTTTTATCGTCACCAGTTGGTATCGCCCCCCTCACATTAATCGAGCAGTTGGGGGTGCCAAGTATAGTCGGCATCTGGTGGGAGATGCCATGGATTTTGTGTGTGAAGGGTTAAGTGGTAATCAGATTTATTGGTCTCTGGAACCGTGGTGGCCCGGTGGTTTAGGTCGCTATATTCGATTTCCTAATTTGTGCCACATTGATGCTCGCAGCTACCGGGCACGCTGGCGCCACTAAGGGTAACATTCAGCACGAACACCTCTGTTTGCTGCTACCTTTTTCCAGGACTGTAATTCAAAATCTGCATGGGTGCATCTGTAATTGAAGCAACAAATCAATCAACCACACAAATCCAGAACAATCTAACATTCATGGCGGAGTCCTAGGGGACTTTCGCAAGAGTTTACGACTCGGTACAGTGTTTTCCCCACCGACAAAAAATGGCTGTCGGTATACCCCAGCAGATTTAGCAAGGGCGAGATTGCACCCGATGCACTCCCTGGAAGGCATTCTAGAAATAACTCTTACGTTTTCTCCAGCAGGCATTATGTCCAGTTCGATTATCCCTAGAGAATCTACATTAGCTCAAGTTTCTCAGCCGTCACCCACGGCTGTCTCTCCTTTACCCCCAAACAATCAGTCTTTCGGATCACCCTGGATGTTTGTCTCCATGGGACTGTTCTTACTCATGATCGGCTTACTGGTCTATGGCAAAATGCAATTGAATGCCGTGACGAAAAAGCTGAAATTTGAGCAGTTTAAAACCAAAGATCTCCAGAAAAAGTTAAAGTTGGCGCTCAACACGATCCGTAAAATGGAAACCAATCCGGATTTGGTTCACTCTCGCGAGTTCAATTTAGACTATCTGCGATTGCGGATGGAGGAAGAGGTATTCCATTTTGCCATTGTGAATCAAATCAAAATCAAGGTTAAACAAATCATCAGTGTGGCGCTACGACCAAATCAGGCGACTCAAAGCGCGGTCGGGATTGCTAGTACCACGGGGAGGCAAGTTGATGAACTGTTTGATGTCAAGTACGAGACGGAAAGCAGTGGTAAACGTACCATGCGAGTGCTGTTCCGGATTCAAATCAAGTTGACTAAATTACCCACTCAAGCCACCTCAGCCACGATTAGCCAGATTATTGATTGTATCGAAACTTTTCTTAGTCCAGAGGATGAAAGCTGGCAACCCACGATTCAAGGGCGAATTGTTTCAATTCACTGGGATCAAAAAGCTAAACCCACTCCTTTACTGGTGCTTCAGCAATCCAGTGAGGGGGTTAATGTGACCTTAAGAACAAATCGGGCGCGGATGCACTGAACCCATTTCCTGGCTCTCAATCATTAGATAAACTTGCTCAAACTTCAACGTTGTTCTTAACTCAAATAACTGATGCCACATTTTTTTCAATTTTATATGTATTATTTATGACCCTTCGCTTCGCTCAAGAACATGCTGATTACTTCGGTGAATATGTCCATCTTCGATATGAATAATCCGATCCGCAATATCTAAAATCCGATTATCGTGGGTGACAAGTAGAATGGTGCATCCTTGTTCTTTGGCTAACTGTTGCATTAATTCCACTACATTCCGTCCAGATTGACTATCCAAAGCTGCTGTGGGTTCGTCGGCTAGAACTAACTGAGGACGACTCACCAATGCCCGCGCGATCGCAACCCGCTGTTTTTGTCCGCCAGAAAGGTTATCGGGGTAGTGATTAAGATGATTGGCTAAACCGACTGTGGTTAATAGTGCTGTTGATTTTGCTACCGCCTCGACGGGAGAAATATCCGGGTGAAGTTCCAGAGACATTTGTACGTTTTGGCAAGCCGTAAGACTCTTGAGCAAATTATGAGATTGAAAGATATAACCAATATGACGGCGCACTTGCACCAGTTTTTCTTCTGTTGCACCGACAAGTTCCTGTCCTAAAACCTGAACTTGACCCGATTGGGGTGAACGTAAGCCGCCAATTAGGGTTAATAAGGTTGTCTTCCCTGAACCCGAAGGACCCGTCACTAAGACAATTTCTCCAGATAATAGTTCTAGATTGATATCAAAGAGAATTTGTTTACGTAGAGAACCTTTACCAAAGTAATGGTTTAGATTTTTAATCGAGACAACAGGAGATTTACGTAATACGTGATAAGTCATAAGTGGTGGACATAATTAAAGTTAACGGTTGAGATTAGGGAACACCTCGGACTTCGGCGTGAGCGCGGCAACTGAGCCTGTCGAAGTTCAGTCGAACGCTTACCTCGACTTCGCTCGGTAACACGCTCGGTGTGTCACAGGGAACAGGGAACAGCAAGGGTTTAAAGGCGGGTTCAGGGACAATTGTAGGGGTGGGTTCAGGGACAATTGTAGGGGTGGGTTTAGGGACAATTATAGGGGCGGGTTTAGGGACAATTGTAGGGGTGGGTTTAGGGACAATTGTAGGGGCGGGTTTAGGGACAATTGTAGGGGCGGGTTTAGGGACAATTGTAGGGGCGGGTTTAGGGACAATTGTAGGGGCGGGTTTAGGGACAATTGTAGG